>JBCCZH010000028.1:0-16355 GCA_039188075.1 Pseudomonadota bacterium | reverse complement strand
TTGTGAAACTCTCCGCTCATGGTGCGGATCTCCATATAAAAAAGGGTCTGGGTCTAGAGGCGAGCGCGCGCAATTCTAAAGCGGGCTTTGATGGCTTCGACCTCTTCGTCGGTTAGAAAATCGGGGGCGGGCAACCGCCCCTCAACCGCTCGCTTTACCTCCGCGGCCCAGGTTCGAATCTCGTCCGGCGTTTCGGTCGCTGGTTCGGATCGCGGGTTATCCTCAAACATGGCCAGGGCGGCCAAAGTCTCTGCTTCTGATAGTTCCAGCTTTGCCACGGGGTCATAATCTGTGCGCGGTTCCGGGATCGAATTCAGGTCGGGATAGCCCTCACCGCGAAATTCGACCTTGCGCGCTTCATACCAGTCCGGCGCATCCGCACGCATCGCCTGCACCTTCTCGATCGAGCCGGCACAGCCCGCCAAAAGGATAAACGTTACGAAAACACCAGTGCGCATAAACAAATTCCCTCGCTGGACTCATAATTCCCAAAGCTGTTTAGTCTTATATAGGTTCGCACAGAATTGCGAGAGTCGGTCTGATGACCAAAAGTGGAAACTTTGATAATTTTGGGGCGAGTACGCTCCCGGATGCCTTTTCCGAGATGAATTCGGAGTCATTGCAGACAATGGCGACGAATTTGATGCAGGCGGTCCAGGAGGCGCAAAGTCTGCTGGTCGACTCTCTGAATGGCCCCGAATTCATGCCACCTGCCCCCGGTCAGGCCGATCCGTTCGGCGGCATTGAAGCCCAAATGAAACTAGGCGCTGCCCTGGCCCGCAATCCGGAAAAATCTGGCCATGCCATGATGACGCTGTTTCAGGGCTGGATGAATCTGTTCCAGGCCATGGCGAGCGGCACGCCGCTGCCCCGAGACCGCCGGTTCGCGGACCCGGAATGGGACGCCAATCCGGCCTTCAATTTCATGCGGCGAGCATGGATGCTGAATGCCGAGTGGCTGCAAGGCCTGGTCGATACGGTCGGAGATGATCTCGACGAAGACGTCAAACTCAAGGCGCGCTTCTATATGAACCAGTTTGTCGATGCGATGTCGCCGACCAATATGCTGGCCACCAACCCGGCGGCGGTCCGGGCGATGATTGAAAGCAATGGCGAAAGCGTTCTGTCTGGCCTGCGCAACGCGCGAGAGGATATGCAACGCGGCGATGGCCGTCTGTCCATCTCGCAAACAGACGAGACGGCCTTCGAGATCGGCAAGAATGTCGCCACGGCGAAAGGAAAAGTCGTTTTCCGCAACAAGCTGATCGAGATCATTCACTATAATCCGACGCGTAAGAAGATGCGCGAACGGCCGATGCTGATTTTCCCGCCCTGGATCAACAAATTCTACATTCTCGACCTGCAGCCGGAAAACTCGATGATCCGCTGGCTCTTGTCCAAGCGCGTCAACACATTCGTTGTCTCGTGGCGCTCGGCAGATGACGAGACCAAGGACTATACCTGGGACGACTATATCGAGCATGGCATCCTCGCGGCTGTCGATGCGGTCACGCGTGAGACCGGTGCGAAAAAGGTCAACACAGTCGGTTATTGCATTGGCGGCACACTGCTCAGCACGGCGCTCGCGCATATGGGCAAGACTGGCGACAAGCGGATTCAGTCCGCGACATATTTTGCCTCTCAATCGGATTTCGAACTGGCCGGGGAACTCAAGATCTTCACCGGCGAAGACGGCCTGCAACAAGTCGAAAAGGTGATCGAAGAGCATGATGGCATCATGCCGGGCGAGATGATGGGCGAGACCTTTAACTGGTTGCGCCCGGCTGACCTGGTCTGGCGCTACGTGGTCGACAATTATATGATGGGCAAACAGCCGCGTCCGTTCGACCTGCTCTACTGGAATGCCGATCAGACGAATATTCCGGGCCCGACGCACAAGACCTATCTGACCGACTTCTACAATATGAATGAATTGTCGCGTGGAAAGTTCAAAGTCTTTGGTGAACCGGTTTCGATGAGCGACATCAAGATCCCGGTCTTCATTCAGGCCAGCCGATCTGACCATATCTGCCCCTGGCATTCGATCTATAAAGGCGCGCAGAATTTCGGCGGCAAAGTTCGGTTCACTTTGGCAGGCTCTGGTCACATTGCCGGCGTCATCAATCACCCGGATGCGCAGAAGTATCAGCACTGGGTGAATTCCGAGCTGCCACAGAACCCGGGGCGCTGGCTCTCAGGCGCCGAGGAATTGCCTGGCTCGTGGTGGACCAGCTGGTGGCAATGGCTCAGCCCGCGAACCGGCAAGAAAGTCGACGCGGTGCGCCCGAAAAATCACAAACTGGGATCGGCGCCCGGCCAATATGCGGCGATGAAGCTGAAAGACATTGCAGCTGGTGCAAAGCCGGCGGGTCCCTATTCTGACGGGACCCTGCCGACGGCGGGTCAGCCCCGGCCGAAAAAGAAGCGCAAGCCGAGTTATCGCATGCCAGCCGGGTGGATGCCGCGCAGCTAAGCCGCGCGGGCTTAGTCTGACAACGCGGCTTTGAAGCCCCAACCGCCAAATGATTCTGACACCGCGGCGATGATCTCGGTCTCACCTGCCGGGAGATGCAGCGCAATCTGATCAACCAGAGCTACTGTGCCGAGGAAGCGGTGATCGCGCGCACGCCATTGTGCATTGCCGGCATAGATCAGCTTGCCTTCGACATAGAGGCGCACCCGGTCTGAATAGCCGAACCGCAACATGCGGGTCGTCGCAATTTCTTCCGACAGAGCCAGTTTGATCAGGATCGTGTTATTGCCATCCTGTATCGGAGAAAGGCGCGCCAGATTGGCAACTCCATCATCCTCGACGCTCAACGAATTCCAGCCTGTCTCAAGCGCTTCGAGCCCCTCCAGCGTATAGGCGGAACTGATCATTTCTTCCTTGAACGGCGCAGAGACCTGAAAAGTCTCGATCAAGCCAGCAGGGGCGGGTTCGGTTTCCTTTGCAGTGCCGACGATCTCGTCGTCTTCCGTCGCTGCCCGGATCGATATGTTTGAAAAATACGCGCCAGTCTCGGTCATCCAGGGTCGATCCGATGCGTAAAGGGCGACCTTGCCTGATTTGGAAACACTCCGCAGACGCGGCACATGGATAAGCGGCGCGCTCATGTCGCCGATATAGATGTCCGCGCGATCACCAATGGCGACAATGCGGACCTTGATCCAGGTCGCGGCAGGCAATTCGGTCGCGGTCGCCTCATTCGGCCCAGCATGTAGCTGCCAGGTGGCGCTGCCATTCGTCATCACCATGTATTGCGTGGCATCTGGCTGACCGGACTGGTGCGGGCGGGTGTAGAATTGTTCCAGATTTGCGGTCTGCTCATTGGCCCTGAAATTGACACCGATGAAACCGGATGGGTGAGTTGAGGCATAATCATACTCGATCACCATATCGCCCAGCTCGAGGTCTTCGATCATGGCCGCATTGCGTCGCAGAAAGAGCGCATCGCGCTCGAGATAGGTTTCCACACGCGCCACGCTGCCGTCGGCGTCGCCGGCTTTCCATTCATAACCTTCGAATGAAATCGGATTGGCGGCAGCCGTGGCTGATACTGAGAGGCTGATGGCTGCGGCGGCAGTGATGCGTTTGAGGTTCGGAATAGGCACGATTGATCTCCTGGCTTTGACCAAGTGTTGTTTGCGTGCCGGGAAACGTGCAATTAAAGAAAACCTGAAGAAGCTACAGGTGTAGTAAGAGCCGGCTTCGGATCGAGAAAATTGTGGACCAGCGTATGCCAACGCCGATCAAGATCGAAAACTGGACCTTCGCCCCTGAGACGGGAGTCCTTCGGGATGGGACCCAAACCAACCGCCTGGAACATCGAACCGCCACCCTGCTGGAACTCCTGGCGCGGAATCCGAAACGCGTGATCCCACAGGACGAAATCATCGCCAAGGTTTGGGATGGCCGCAGTGTCAGCGCAAACAGCGTTGCCGTGGCCATTTCTGATATCCGCCGCGCGCTTGAAGATGATCCGAAAGCCCCGACTTTTATCGAGACCGTTCCCAAGCGTGGTTATCGCTTGATCGCCGAGGTGACGATTGAACAGAAACCGGACAACAATGCCCCCGTCCCCGTCTCGACAGGACCCCGGCCAGCCGCGCGCCTGGGATTGACGGGGTTGAGCGCGATGCTTGCCCTCGCCCTGATCCTTGTCCTGACCCTTATGCGCCCAGGTTCGGAATCAGCCCAGATGACGGTCGCAGTGATTCCGGCGACCAATCAAACCGGTGACACTCAATATGATGCACTGACCGCATCCGTGACGGAGCTGTTGGCTGTGGAACTCGCCCGGCAGAATGCGTTCACAGTGGCAACCCAATCGGACGCCGATATTCAGGTCAGCGGCAAACTCATTCTCTGGGATGGTCATGCCTCCATGTCGATCCATGCCATCTCCGTCTCGTCCGGCGAGGTGGTCTGGTCCGGCATGGCGAGTGGCCCGGAAACACTGCTGCCACGACAGGTTAGCGCCGAGATCGCAGAGTTTGCGGCGCACACTGACCGCCACGCCGTCAATGATGAAACGCTTCAGTAATCGAGGGTTAGGGCCAACGCGCCGTTAGAGACTCAATTGAGCAATCCCATTTCGTGACGATAGCGCCGCCGCAACAGGTCAATCGGCGCGAGCTCGCCGCTCTTGGCTTCTTCAAAGTGCCAATAGGTCCAGCCATTGCAGGCCGGTGCCTGCTGCACAAATGCACCCATCCGGTGGATCGAACCTGTGGCTTCGCCCGTGGTCAGGCTGCCATCGACGCGAATGCGGGCATTGAACCGTTTCTTGGGTGACCAGAGTCGGTCGCCCGGTTTGAGCCAGCCATTTTCGATCAGCGCGCCGAATGGCACACGCGGAAGGGACTTCTTGCCCTTCTCGATTTCCAGCATATCGCCTTCAATCGGTGTGATCGCCTTGAGCCGGGCTCGCGAGAGGCGGACATGAGCGGGATCCTGCTCGATCCCGACATAGGCGCGCCCAAGTTTCTTTGCGACGGCTGCCGTCGTGCCGGTGCCGGAGAATGGGTCGAGCACAACATCACCCGGCTTGGACGTTGCGAGCAGAATGCGCTGCAACAAGGCTTCCGGTTTTTGGGTCGGATGGGCCTTCTTGCCATCATCGCCTTTCAGACGCTCGCCGCCTGAACAGATCGGGATGAGCCAGTCTGACCGCATTTGCTTGTCTTCATTGAACGCTTTCAGCGCATCATAATTGAAGGTGACTTTCGACTGATCTGATTTGCCGGCCCAGATCATCGTCTCATGCGCGTTCTGAAACCGCGTGCCTTTGAAGTTCGGCATCGGATTGGACTTGCGCCAGATGACATCATTCTGAATCCAGAAGCCGGCATCCTGCAACACCGTCCCGACACGAAAAATATTGTGATACGAGCCGATCACCCAGATCGCGCCATTGTCTTTCAGGACGCGTCGGCACTCGCTCAACCATTGATGCGTGAACAGGTCATAGGCATCGAAACTGTCAAACTGATCCCAGGCATCGGTGACCCCGTCGACCACGGATTGATCCGGCCGGGTCAGCCCTCCGCCGAGCTGTAAATTGTATGGCGGATCAGCGAAGACCAGATCAACCGACCGGTCCGGAAGGCGGGACAAAACGTCGACGCATTCGCCTTCAATAATCGTGTTCTTGTTGAGCTCCATGCCCTTAGCTTCCCATCGTCGAATCAGTTGCGAATCAGAAGCACCCCAAATGAGTCTGTTCGGGTTGATGATTCGTTACCGACCGCAAAACTGATTCGCGCCCAATTGTTTTGATATCGAAATTACCTGAGTCGAGGCTGTGGACAAGTCTGTGGAATTCTTCGACCCGACGATAATGCTTGCTTTTGGTGACACGTGCGTCATCTTCGAAATATGAGCTCTTCGCCCAATCGATTGCCGCTGCCGCGCGTCCTCGCCTTTGCCAGTGTTGGAATGCCCTTGGCCGCGGTAGGTTTGCCGATGGCTGTGTTCGTGGCGCCCATGTATGCTGAGCAGCTGGGTCTAGGGACGACAATGGTCGGCCTCATTTTCATGATCTTGCGATTTTGGGACCTTGGCAGTGATCCGGTCATGGGATGGCTGGTCGACTCACGGCCGACCAAATATGGCCGCATCAAGCATTGGTTGATTGGCAGCGTGCCGATCCTGATGCTGGGCGCCTTCTTCATGTTCATGCCGATGGGCGAGACCGTGTCACCAGCCTATCTGGTCGTGTGGCTCATCGTTTTGTGGCTCGGCTTCACCATGCTGCAAACGCCGCATCAATCCTGGGTGCCAATGATCACGACCGCCTATGATGAACGATCGCGCCTGTTTATGTGGCGCGAAGTCATCAGCACAATCACGCTGCTGACCTTGCTGATTGTCCCGACCCTCCTGGCGCTGAATTACGGCATTGAACGCCGCGGACAGGTGCAGGCCATGGGCACGATCTTGATGATTGTCCTTCCGCTCACGGTCCTGCTCGCCGTCCTGTTCGTGCCTGATCCAGCCCCGAAGACGGATCAGGAACCGACGCGGTTCAGCTGGACGGCCATCAAATCGGCCATTCAAAACCCCAATATGGCGCGGATCATTATGGTCGAGATCCTGGTCGGCATCGCGATCGCCGGAACCGGCGGGACTTTTCTATTCGCCGCACAATGGGGGTTTGGCGTGATCGGCCTGGCGCCGGTCATTCTGATGGTCTTTTTCATTGCCGGGTTTGCCGCAATGCCGCTTTGGGTTCGTCTGTCAGAACGCACGGAAAAGCACACGGTTTTCATGATCACCTGCATCTGGTCGATCGTCACATACATGGTCTATTTGCCCCTCAGCGCCATGGGCGGAGGCCCCGTCTATTTGCTCATCGCCGCGGTGGTGTCGGGGCTGGGCTATGGCACGCCTTTCATTCTCGCCCGCTCCATGGTCGCAGATGTGATCGAAGCCGAACAGGCCAAGACCGGCGAGAACCGATCCGGCATGTATTATTCGCTCATGTCCGGTGCTTATAAAACCGGCGCCAGCTTTGCCATTGGCATTCCCTATATCCTGCTCGGCGCCTGGGTCGGGTTTGATCCATCGGGTGAGAACAGTCCCGAAGTGGTGCGTGGCTTGATGTTCGTCTTTGTCGGCGTGCCAGTCGTATCCTATGCCCTGGCAGCGCTGATCCTGCGCAATTATCGCCTGACGCGGGCCGAGCAAAAGGCCAATGCCGAGATCCTCGCCGCGCAGGCCGCGGAATAGGTCACACATCCATCCTGTATTGATCGCCTTTCAGGATGGGCGGTTGAAACAGGTCTGTGCGAAACGGTGTGCGCTGGGGCTGCAAGCCCAGCCGGCGGACCAGGCGCGCGAAGCGTTGCCCCATCATCCTGGCCTCGACACCCTTACCCGACCCGCGTGTGAACCAATCCGCGTCATAATCCTTGCCGCCGCGCATCTCCCGCAGCAGATTGATCACCCGCGCCGCACGGTCCGGATAGTGTTGCACCAGCCATTCATGAAACAGGTCTTTCAATTCATGCGGCAGGCGCAGCATGACATAGCCCGCGCCGATCGCGCCATTCTCTTTCGCGGCTTCCAGCAGCGCCTCGAGTTCGGGCGCGTTCAAGGCCGGAATCATCGGCGCCGCCATGACGGTCACGGGTACGCCCGCATCACTCAACGCCTTGACCGTTTGGAAGCGTCTGTGCGGCGCCGCCGCGCGCGGTTCCATCCGACGCGCGAGCTTTGGGTCGAGCGTCGTGATCGACACGCCCACACGGCATAGCTGTTTCTCCGCCATCGGCGCGATCAAATCCAGGTCGCGCTGGATCAGAGCCGACTTGGTCAGCAGTGAAACCGGGTGATTGTGCGCACTCAAAATTTCCAGAAAGCGCCGGGTCAGTTCCTGCTGGCGCTCAACCGGCTGATAGGCATCAGTGTTCACACCAAGCGCAATCGGCCGCGGGACATAGCCGGGTCGCGACAGCTCTTTCAGCAATAGATCCGGCCCATCTGGTTTATAGAAAAGCTTGCTCTCAAAATCCAAGCCTGCCGACAGGCCGTGATAGGCATGGGTTGGGCGGGCGAAACAGTAGACGCAGCCATGCTCGCAACCGCGATACGGATTGATCGACCGGTCAAAGTGAATATCGGGCGATTTGTTGAACGTGATAATCGTCCGCGGTGTTTCCCTGGTCAGTGTCGTCGTGAGCGGCGGCGCATCCTCTTCGATTGTATCCCAACCATCATCCCAGGCCTCGCGGGTTTCGCGCTCAAACCGCCCCGTTTGGTTCGAAACCGCGCCGCGTCCACGGTGGTGGAAGCGCTCCTGCACATCCACCACCTCCGTCCGACCCACCCGGCCGCTTGCTTTCAATTTTTGTCCCGTTCGCATGGATTTGATTGCATCACAAACACTGGAACAAAACAAGAACTTTATTTCTCTGTCCACAGTGTTCTGGTCGATGTCGAATGAGCTTGGGGCTAATTTCGCAATCAGGAATTGTCCGTCTGTCTCTATTCAACGGGAAGCGGAAATTTGGGGGATCGCGATTAAGATCTGAGCAAGCCTGCGCTCGATATTTGCTGCCATTGAGCTTCGATCCAGACTGCTCAACCGTTCGGGCGGCGCGGCACTGGATCTTGAATTCATGGAGATGCGGTGTGCTAAGAAAAGCAGCTTGGGTGTGTTTAGTGATGACAATGGTCGCTTGCACCGCCAGCGACGAAGAGATGATGGATGGCGACGTCCCGCCGACCACGATTGACGACCCGGCTGATCCGGACACACCGCCTTCAACGCCGCCCGGCTCCGACACAAACGCCGCTCCAGTGATCACAACAGAAACGCTGTCAGGTCAGGAAGGCGTTCCGCTCTCGGCGACGCTGAGGGCCTCGGATGATGATGGCGACACGATTACTTTTGCGCTGGTAGAGGGGCCGAAATGGTTGCGCATCAGCGCTGCGGGCGAAGTGACCGGCACGCCAGGCGGCGGCGACATTGGCGAAGATCCGATCATGGTGTCCGCCAGTGACGGAACAGATACGAGCGAGGCCGAAATTGATCTCGAAATCGCCTATGACCCGATCGAACAGGCCCTGCGGACAGGCGACTACACGATCATTCTCGACGAGACGGATCTCACACCTGCTGAAGCCATGCTCGAAGACTTTGAGCGGATCCGGGCTCAAAACAATGCCGACATCGCGGAGCTTTACGAACTCGGGGCGAACGGCCAGGCGCTGGAGAACAGTCTCACCGATGTGACCTTGATCCCCATCTCGCGATCTGCGTTGTTGGAACCAACCTTTAGCGAGAGCCTGCCACTCGTTCAGGTCGACATGACGCGCGACGGTGAACCGCTGCCCGAGCCCTTCGCCATCGCCACAATTGGCCGACGCCACGCGTCTCGCTTTGCGGTCCTCGGCGACAATCCGTTTCGTCTGGCGGCCATCGACGACACGCAAGTGAGCTCAGACTTGCTGGATCTCATGGAGAACACATTTGACTGGCTGATCGATAAGGATCTGGACGAGGGTTTCAATGCGGTTATCGCCAACATGTATCAGTCGAACGTATATCCGGAGCGTAGCGCAACGCAGAATTGGATGTCCGATACATTTGGCGACGCCGTATCCTACAATTCGGCCGGCGAATGTAATGGCACTAATCTCGGCTCGTGCATCACAGAGGACACAGATCTCATCATCCTGTCTCAGTACATGCCCAGCGTGGACGCGGACGCGTATAGCGAAATCAGAGCCGAGGTCGAACAAGCGATGTATGACGGCGTGCCCGTCATTTACATGATCGGTCTCTTGGGCGTAAACGACTTCGGAGATGAAATGTTGGACCTGTTCAATATCGGCTACGTCAACGTCAACGTATCACAACACATGGCATCCGGCTTTTCTCCCGTCGGCTCACTGACGGACTGGCAACCGGAAACCGCCATGCAAATAGAGTCGATCATCGACAGGATCGAGCGGGATGATCTCGACTATAATCTCTCAAGCTGCGTGCAATATTGGAGATGTTCTGAGAATGTCGATTTTGCCACGGACATCACCACGCCTCTAAAAGAATACCAGTTCGCGCTCGACGATTTGCACAATAAAAAGGGGCTCGCTTTTCCGGTGTCTGAGGGCGAGCGCTGGCTCGGCTTTGCGTTGCTCGTCGGCGATCACTATCGAAGCCTGATCAACTATCCTATGTCGAAGAATAACACGCCAAGCGTCGACATCGTGCGCGCCATCTTTGGCGATATCTCGGTATTTATTGCGCGTGAGATCAACCCGCTCGCCAGTATGGGAACAGCCGGCACGACAGAATTCGCAGACCATTTGATCACTGACGTAGACGTCACGCTGACACCCCAGGCACCATTTCGGACCACGGGTGTTTATGCGCTGCCGGGTGAAACCGTCACCGTGACGCGAACAGATGATAGTGATCTGGTCGTGCGTCTGCAAGTTCACTCCATCCGCACCAATTCCAACGCCCCGTTTCGAAATCTCTACGATCGACCGATCTTCCTGTCATCGCGACAATTGCGAATTGATCCGGGAGAAACGCTGCGCTTCACGTCTGTTCATGGCGGCCCCATACATGCATTTTTCGGCACCAGCGACGAAGACGTTTCGTTCGAGTTTGAAAATGTCGGCCAACACCCGGTCTGGCGCGGCCCGGAAGATTCCACCGTATTTATGAATGCGCTCGCATCGAGCGACTTTGACTGGATGGAATTCGTTACTCCTTATTTCGAAGTTCACTCTCAGCGGTCAAAAATGCAGCAGACGCTCAACCGATCTTATGCTTCCACGCCAAGCGACCTGTCGGATATGATCGAACTCTATATTCGCAACTGGCCACATTGGTTGGCGGGTCAGGAAGGCCCGGGCATTTCAGAAAACCCTGATTTGAAGCGTTTTGCCGATACACACGGTCTGGCCATTCCGATCATCGATCCGATCAAGCACATGAATGCCGACAGACCGTCATGCAATAGCTCTGTTCCGAACTGCGCCGGCACGTCTGGAAATCCATATGATGCGCTATGGAATTTCGAGCCTTTGAGACTGGGCGATCTACACGAGCTCGGTCACGGTCTCGAATTTCGGGCGCGACACCATTTTGAAGGCGGCGATGCGGTCCATTCGACAACCAATCTTTATGCCTTTCATAGCCAGTATCGATATCATTCCGCGACCGGGAAAACAGATTTCGATTGCCGGACGCTCCCTCATGGGACTCTCTATTCCACCATTCAAGCAAGCCGCTTGCGGGCTGATCCTGGTCAATACATGCGCGACGCCGATCTATCTAACTTTGCCGAACAGATGACGATGTTTGTGCAACTCTTCGCGGCGTTGGAAAACCAAGGGGCACTTGAGGATGGCTGGCAATTGATGCCACGCTTGAACACTGTCACGCGTAATTTTCAAAGCGCCAACAATGATGAGAAATGGGCGGCCACGGCAAATGGCGTCGGCTTTGGCGGCATGGACCGCGCAACTGCCTTCTCTCTGTCACAAAACGACTGGCTGTTGATCGCCCTGTCTTGGTCGGCACAGCGCGACTTGCGCGACTATCTCGATATGTGGGGCTATGTTTATAGCGACG
Organism: Pseudomonadota bacterium; assembly: GCA_039188075.1. Classification (GTDB taxonomy): domain Bacteria; phylum Pseudomonadota; class Alphaproteobacteria; order Caulobacterales; family Hyphomonadaceae; genus Henriciella. Next base: position 4,761 of record JBCCZH010000028.1, on the reverse strand, counting down.
ACGCGATGGATCATGTCGCGAGCTTGAACCTGCCCGCGCTGGACCCAGCCTATTACGCAATGGGTAACACCGGACACTGTTACAGCTTCGACCACGCGGAACTGCCGATCGATGGGCGCACCAGTTGGCCGAGCAGCTTAGCCTCCGCCAAAGTCGCGGCGTTCACGCCGAGTTACTTGCAATTTGCCGGGCATGAGCATGATGAGATGTGCTCGTTCGGCGAGCCCCTGTGGGATCCGACCTAGAAATTCACTCGGTTCGAAACGGTGCCGTCGACAATCAGGTTAGACCCCGTCGTGTAGGACGAGCGAGGGCTGGCCAGGAACACGGCTGCGTCGGCAATCTCTTGCGGTGTGGCGCAGCGGCCAGTTGGGTTGCGCCCGACGGCCTGTTTGAAGAAGTCGGGCATATTCTGCTCGACCTGGTGCCAGATGCCGCCTTCGAAATAGACCATGCCGGGCGAGACCACATTGGTGCGAATGCCGCGCTTGGCATGCTGACGCGCGAGGCCTTTCGCCATATGGATGAGGGTCGCTTTGATCGGTCCGTACGATCCGGCATTGTCGGCCACCGCCGCCGAAATTGAGGCAATGATGATAAAGGCCGCATCGCCTTTGTCATCGGCCGCTTTGCCGAGAAAGGGTTCGGCTGCTTCAAACGCATTCACTGCGCCCAAGACATCGAGCTCGAAATTCTGTTTCCAGGATTGCGGATCATTGCCTTGCGCCATCGCACCAGCATTCGAGACGAGGATATCGATCCCGCCCAGCTCCTCAGCCGCCGATTTGATCCAGGCCTGGAGTTGTTCGCCTTCCGTCACATCGACAGAGCCACCGGTGGCGCGAACGCCTTTGGCTTCCAGCTCGGTGACCGCTTTCGAGACCTGATCGGCGTTGCGCGCGCAAATCGCAATATTCGCGCCCTCATCGGCCAGCGTATCGGCGATCGCCCGGCCAATGCCTCGGGTCCCACCCAGAATAACGCAATTCTTGCCAGCTAATTTGAGATCCATGTTTCGCGCTCCGATATGATTATGTGTATCGGTCTTAGGCGGTCGTGGGCGCCGAGATAAGGCCTCACGTCGGAGCAAGCCTAGAGCGCGAGCTTCAAAGCCTTGGCAAAAACGCTGGGCAAATGGTTCGCGGCGGTTTTGATCGGGGTTGTTTGCAGGAGATCATCCTGGTGCGCGCGCCAGACTTTCAAGGTCAGGCCGAAATGGGTGAAGACGTGACGGACCTCCCCAATCTCCTCCCAATTCCCCTGTGAGGGGAATTTTGGCACCCCCAACTCGCCTGTCCAGTCTGAGGTTGGCAGACCCATCATACCGCCCAGCAAGCCGCGATCTGGCCGCGTCTCGGTCAGCACGGTGCGATCAGCCCCAAACAGAACATAAACATGGCCGAGCCGCTGTGGCTTCGGGGTTTTCTTAGGCTTGATCGGATAGCGCTCTGGTTCGCCTTCCGCTTGCGCCAGACAGAAACGGCGCACCGGACAGATCAGACAGTTCGGTGATTTTGGCGTGCAAATCGTGGCACCGAGATCCATCAAGCCTTCGGCAAACTCAGCGGGTCGATCCGCGGGCACCAGGTCTTCCACCACAGATTTCAGGCGGGTTTTCTCTGTCTTCCACTCTCCTTTGAGCGCGAGCAAGCGTGCGAAAACCCGATCGACATTACCATCCACCGCCGCCGCGCGCCGTCCGAAGGCCAGCGCGGCTATGGCGCCAGCGGTGTACGGCCCAATCCCGGGCAAGGCGCGCAAACTGTCCACGGTATCGGGCCAAGCGCCCAATTCCGTCACCGCCCGCGCGCATTTCAGCAGATTGCGGGCCCGCGCATAATAGCCGAGCCCGGCCCATGCCCCCATGACATCGGCATCGTCAGCCGCCGCCAGCGCCTCAACCGTTGGCCATCGTTTCGTGAAGGCCAGAAAATAGCGTGTCGCATGTGGCACCGTGGTTTGCTGCAACATGATCTCAGCCATCCAGACCTTATACGGATCCGGCCGAAGCCCGTTAGCGCGCGCTGTCGGACCTGCGCGCCAGGGCAGATCGCGCGCCGAGACCGCATACCAATCCAGCAAGTCTTTGCTAAAGTCTGCAAAGTGTAACTTTTCATCCATGTTCATGCCGGGCAAACTGTTCTGAATGGTAAAACGATCAAGCCTCGATCCTTTGGAAGAAGCCCGCGCGCGCGTCAAACTTCGCTATGCGAAAGCCAAGCCTGTGCATCCCGGGCCGGGGACGATCGGCAAGGCGGCCATGCGCCTGACACGCAAGAAACTTCCGACCAAGGCGCCGACGCTCAGCCGGTTGAAAGTCCAGTGGAACGACATAGTGGGCGAACAATTGGCACGCCTCTGCCGGCCGGAAAAGCTGACGCCTGCCAAGGGTGGGCGGCGCCTGACGCTGACCGTGATTCCTGCGGCCGCCGGATTGGTCCAGCATCAGAGCGAGATCATTCGCCAGCGTGTCTCAGTCGCAGCAGGCGGTGACATCACCGCGATCAAGCTTCTTCAAGGACACTTTGGCCCGGCTCCCAGAACGACGAGCCGTCAGCACACACCGCTGACGCCAGAACAGCGTGAAGCCCTGCTGGCCAGCGCTGAAACAATTGATGATGAAAAACTGCGCGCTGCAATTGTTGCGCTAGGCGAAGCCGTGCTATCTGTTGAACCAGAAAAAGATAAACCAGAAACGCGTCCCCACACGCTCCCATTTTGAACTCCGAAAGGTTCGTCCATGTTTCGATTCTCCCGTCGCGCAGCGCTGGTCGCTGTCTCTGCCATTGCCCTGACCGCTTGCGGCGCAGCGGATTCGAGCAATGCGCAAACCTCGGGATCTGGGGATGTAGCACTGACAGATATTACGCTGGGCGCCGATGATGCCCCGATCACGATGGTCGAGTATGCCAGCTGGACCTGCCCGGCTTGCCTGCAATTTCATACCGACGTTGTCCCGATGCTGAAAGCTGACTATGTCGAGGCCGGTCATGTGAAATTTGTGTTTCGCGAGTTTCCAACGCCGCCAGCAAATATCTCGGTCGCAGGCTTCGCACTTGCGCGCTGCGCGGGCGAAGACCGATATTATGAGGTGATTGACGACTTGTTTGCCGCCCAGACCAATATTCTGAACCTAGCCCGCTCCGGCGGCGATATTGAAGGCGCCCTGCGCACGCTGGCCTCCAGCTATGGCATTGAAGGTAATGGATTCACCGACTGCTTGAGCAATCAGGACGTCACCTATGCGATCAGTGAGTCGGTGATGAAAGGCGATAGCCAGGGGGTCAATTCCACGCCCACCGTTTTCATCAATGGCGAAAAGCTGCAAGGTTATGACTGGCGCTCTGCTGAAGGCATGAAAGCCTTGCTCGATTCCAAACTGAACTTGCCTGCGGAAGCAGAAACGACCGGCGAATAACGGTCATTTCGGCGCCGCAACGGCGTTAACTTCTTGGCAACCAATCCGACTCAGACTGTTAAGGAAAGGTTATGAGAATGATCCGATTCACCCGTCGTGGCGCAGTAGGCGCCCTTGCTGCATTGGCGCTTTCCGCCTGTGGCTCCAGCTCCGAGAGCAGTGAGCCGAGCGGCGATTCCGGGACGTCTGGCGGCGATGATGTGGTCCTTCAGGACATTATCTTTGGTGATCCGGACGCGCCGGTCACCCTGATCGAATATGCCAGCTGGACCTGCCCGGCCTGCCTCGATTTCCATTCTCGGATCATGCCGACCGTCAAAACCGATTATATTGATACCGGCAAAGTGCGCATGGTGTTTCGTGAGTTTCCGACGGCGCCAGTAAACATCGCGGTCGCCGGCTTCACGCTGGCGCGTTGCGCCGAGGGCGATGCCTATTATGACCTGCTCGATGAGCTTTTCATGCGCCAGGACGCCATTCTGACGCTGGCCCGCCAAGGCGGCCCGGTTGTGGAAGCGCTACAACAGGTCGGTGCCAATCATGGCATTGCGACCGAAACAGAATTCGAGGCCTGCCTGGCCAATCAGAACAGCCGCGATGCCATTCGGGCATCGATTGCGGCGGCACAGAGCAAAGGCGTCGATGCTACGCCGACCTTCTATTTGAATGGCGAAAAGCTCGACAATAATGTGCGCATTTCAACCGCCACTTTTACCGCTGTGCTGGATGAAGCACTCGGTGAACCGGCCGACGAATAGGGATTGAGGGGGGCTGCATGCAGTTAACCGAATTACGCATTGCGGGCTTCAAGTCATTCGTTGACCCTGAAGCTGTACCAATCCGACCCGGCCTGACCGGCATTGTCGGACCAAATGGATGCGGAAAGTCGAATCTGCTGGAGGCCATGCGCTGGGCTATGGGCGCCAACTCTGCCAAAGCCATGCGCGGCGGCGAGATGGACGATTTGATCTTTTCCGGTGCTGCCGGACGTCCGGCCCGCGAACTTGCTGAAGTCACCCTGGTGCTCGACAATAGCGCCCGCACCGCACCACCGGAATTTAACAGTTCCGATACGCTGGAAGTCATGCGCCGCCTCAAGCGCGGCGCCGGGTCCAGCTATAAGCTGAATGGGCGTACGGTGCGCGGCAAGGACATAAAACTCCTCTTCGCCGATGCGTCGACGGGCGCCAATTCGCCCTCCTTGGTCCGTCAGGGTCAGATTAGCGAGCTGATTGGCTCAAAGCCCCAGAACCGCCGCCGTATTCTCGAAGAAGCGGCGGGTATTTCCGGTCTGAACACACGGCGTCACGAAGCCGAGCTGAAGCTGCGCGGCGCAGAAACCA
>JBCCZH010000027.1:0-16378 GCA_039188075.1 Pseudomonadota bacterium | reverse complement strand
GTTAATAAAAGCGTCTAATTGGTTAAGGATTCGCTAAGCATGACCTTGCGCACGGGTGCGAAACTGGTGCGATGTATCGGACAGGCGCCAAGGGTTCCCAGGGCTTCTGCATGGGCGGCGGTGCCATAGCCTTTATGCCGGGCAAAGCCATAGCCCGGATAGGTTTGGCAATACGCTTCCATTCGTCGATCCCGCTCGGTCTTGGCGAGGATGGAGGCTGCCGAAATCGCCGGTTCCTTCAAATCGCCCTTGATGATCGCCTCGGCTGGCGCCGGCAGGTTTCGGGGCAGGGCATTGCCATCAATCAGGATGCGGGACGGCATGATACCGAGGCCGGAAATCGCGCGCTGCATCGCCAGAAAGGTCGCTTCACGAATGTTCAGGCGATCAATTTCATCTGGTTCGGCGTGCGCGACGCACCAGAACGCAACGTTCTGTTTGATCTGTGGCTCCAGGGCGAACCGTTTCTTTTCGCTGATCTTTTTCGAATCCGTGAGCCCGGCAATCGGTCGATCGGGATGCAAAATGACGGCGGCAGCGGTGACGGGTCCAGCCCAGGGTCCACGTCCGGCCTCGTCGACTCCGCAAATCAGGTCTATGTCTGTCATCTAACGACAAAACTATGATTCTAAGACAGGGCGCCATGACAGAACCTTATGTGATTGAAATGACCGAAACCGGCGGCACCGATGTTCTAAAGAAAGTCGAACGAGCGCCGCAGCAGCCAGGTCCGGGCCAGGCGCTGGTGCGCCAGAACGCGTCCGGTCTGAACTTTATTGATACGTATCACCGCACTGGCCTGTATCCGGTGAAATTGCCCTTCGTGCCGGGATCGGAAGGCGCGGGCGTGGTCGAGGCGATTGGCGAAGGCGTATCGCATATCGCTGTCGGAGACCGTGTCGCCTATCTCGGCGCCGGAACTTATTCGACCCATTATACCGGCGCGGCCGCAACCATGGTCAAACTGCCGGAAGGGGTCAGCGAGCGAGAGGCCGCAGCGGTTCTGTTGAAAGGTCTGACCGCCTGGATGTTGCTGTTTGAAGTTCGCCGCGCATCGCCCGGTGAAACAGCTCTGGTCTGGGCACCGGTGGGCGGCGTGGGATCTTTGCTGGTCCCGTGGGCGACGTCATTGGGGGTCAATGTCATCGCCGTCACCTCAAGCGAAACCAAAGGGTCTCGTGCCCGTGAGCTGGGGGCACAACATGTCATCCTGTCCTCTTCGGACGTTGCCAAGGAGGCGCGCGAATTGACCGGCGGAGCGGGTGTGGACGTCTCTTATGACAGTGTCGGCAAGACCTCGGCTCAGGCCTCGATGGACAGTCTCAAACCGCGCGGCTGGTGGGTCAGCTATGGCAACGCCTCTGGCGCTGCAGAGCCAATCGCGCCGGGAGTGCTCGGTGCGAAAGGGTCACTCGTCTTAACGCGCCCTGGTCTGTTCCATTTTATCGCCGATCCGGATGGCTTGCGGCGCGGCGCGGCCGCCTTGTTTGGCGCGCTTCGCGCGGGTACGATTGAAGCGCATGTCGGCCAGACATTCCCGTTGAGCGACGTCGCACAAGCGCATGAGGCGATTGAGAGTGGCGTGACGGTCGGCGCGACGCTGCTGCTGCCATAGACCTGATCAGGAGGCGCAGCCGTGACATCCAGGACAACGTCTGGTCTGTTTCGTCATATTGAGGACTTACAGGGCGATCAGCCCTGGGGAAGCTTTCTCGATGCGGGAACCGGCTTGCATTCCATGGGCTGGATCAGTCAGCTCTCAACCGAACGCTGGACCGCAGTGACTGGGGCGCCAGGCGATGCGGAACGCGTCCGCGCGGCGATGCAAGGGATCCAGCGCGCCGACGACCGGATCGTACTGGGCAATTGGGCGAGCGCAGATCTGCTCAAGGGTGAGGCCTATGACACCGTGCTGGCCGATTATCTGCTGGGCGCCGTGGAAGGATTTGCCCCTTATTTTCAGGCCTATCTGCTGCCCCGCCTGCGCCCGGTCACCAGAAAGGTGCTCTATCTGACCGGCGTTGAGCCATATGTGCCCTCCAATCGTCCGGAGTCGAAAGCGGGCCGTCTGGTCTGGGAGATTGGCCGCTTTCGTGATGCCTGTCTCTTGCTGACCGGGGAAATGCCTTATCGCGAATACCCGTCCGCCTGGGTTAGCGATCAGCTGAAACGTGCCCGGTTCGAGGTGCGATCGGTCAAACGGATTGAAGTCCGCTACCAGGAATCCTTTGTCACATCGCAAACCAATCTGGACCTGTTGCCGCTGGATCAATTGCCGGATCGCGCGCTTGCAGACGCCCTGAAAGTGCGAGGTGAAAAGTTGCGTGACGAAGCTTTGGAACTGATCCGCACTGACGGGGCATTGGTGCATGGCCATAAATATGTGATCGCGGCTGAGCCTGTTTAGCAGACCTGCGTCATTTTGGGGCTCGCATGGTCCTAAAACTGTTGCATATTCCCCCTAATTGACAGTCCGCGTTCGGGAGAGGAGCCAAAACATGGATCAGTCTGAGAACCAAACCTCGAATCCGCGTATCGCGCGTGGTGCACGCACCATCGCCGAAATTGTCGATATCCGCCTAAGCCGGCGCGGTGTGCTGGGAGGACTGGCAGCGTCGAGTGCCGCTGTGATGACCGGTTGCGTCAGCGTCGAAGCGGATGTGCTTGAGGCTCCGGCTCAGGATCTGACCTTCTCATTCGAAGAAATCACGCGCGGCATGGACGAAACGCACCATGTGCCAGCTGGCTATACTGCCGATACAGTCATTCGCTGGGGCGACCCGCTGTTCGGTGACAGTCCGAGCTTTGATCCCCTGGAGCAGTCTGAGGCGGCGCAGCTCAGACAGTTTGGCTACAATAATGATTATCTCGGTTTCGTCGCGCTCGCGGCGGGCGCGCAGGGTGAGCAGCGCGGCTTGCTTTGCGTCAATCACGAATATGTCTCGAGCCTGCTAATGCAGCCTGGTCTGGCGTCAAACTATCCCGAAACCATGACGCGGGAGGTCTGTCTGACCGAGATGGCGGCACATGGCGGCAGTGTCGTCGAACTGGCTCTGACCGATTCCGGCTGGGCGCCGGTGGTTGGCAGTCCGTATAATCGCCGCATCACCGCACATCAGACACCGATGACCTTGACCGGACCTGTCGCTGGATCAGACCGCGTCAAGACGCAGGAAGACCCCGACGGTCTGACCGTTGCCGGGACGATGAATAATTGCGCTGGCGGCATCACGCCCTGGGGCACATGGCTAATGGCGGAAGAGAATTTCAACGGCAATTTCCTCGGAGAGATTGCTGACGATCACCCGGAAAAAGCCAATCATGACCGCTATGGTGTCGCCGGGGGCTGGTTCCAGTGGGGCCGCCATTTTGATCGCTATGACATTGCCAAGGAACCGAATGAACCGAACCGGTTTGGCTGGGTCGTCGAAGTTGATCCGAAAGACCCGACCTCTACGCCGAAGAAACGCACGGCCATGGGGCGGTTCAAGCATGAAGGCGCCGAAAGCGTGATTGCCCCGGACGGCCGCGTGGTCGTCTATATGGGCGATGATCAGCGTTTTGATTATCTCTATAAATTTGTCAGCGCGGGCCGGTTCGATGCGGCCAATCCACCCGCCAATCACGATCTGCTGGAAGACGGCACGCTCTATGTCGCGCGCTTCGAAGAGGATGGCTGGATCGATTGGTTGCCACTGACCTTTGGCCAAGGCTTGCTGACGCCGGAAAACGGCTTTGAGTCTCAGGCCGATGTGTTGATCGAGACCCGTCTGGCCGCCGATCTGCTCGGTGCGACGCCGATGGACAGACCGGAAGATGTCGAACCTGATCCGCGCAGTGGCAAGGTCTGGGTCATGCTGACCAATAATAATCGCCGCACCGAGGATGAGCTGAACCCAGCCAATCCACGCGCCAATAATCTCTACGGCCACATTATCGAGATTTCGGAGCCAGACGGCGATTTCACCGCAACCCAATCGCGTTGGGACATTCTCGTCCAGTGCGGGGATCCGAACGTCGCTGAAATCGGCGCCACCTGGAATCCGCTGACCAGTGATCAGGGTTGGTTTGGCAGCCCGGACAATTGCGCGGTTGACCCCTCTGGTCGGCTTTGGGTGGCGACGGACGGAAACCCGGGCACCGGTGCAGCTGATGGCATCTGGGCGATGGAAACCACCGGCGAACGCCGCGGCGCAAGTCGAGCCTTTTTCCGCGCCCCGATTGGCGCTGAGGTCTGTGGTCCGCGCTTTACCGATGATGGCGAGACGCTGTTCGTGGCCGTCCAGCATCCTGGCGATGGCAGTGGCGCAACGTTTGAAAACCCGACCACACGCTGGCCGGACTTTGAGGACGGCAAACCGCCCCGCCCAAGCGTTGTGGCCATTCGCAAAGTTGGTGGTGGTCTGATCGGGTCGTGATACGGGTTAGGTCTCGTTCGCGACTAAAACTCGCGCACCTCACCGGAAACGAACTCAAACACCGCTTCATGCGAGTCGCCGCGCGCTGTGACCTCTGCAAAAGGCCTCCCGGTATAGAGTGACCGCAGACCCATTCCGGACCATCCATGCGACACAGCGATGGCCGTAGACTCTGCTGGCTTAATCTCGCTGAGCCAGTCGTCCAGACGCGCGAAAAAGGCGGCCTTGGTTTCACCGCCGGGGGCGCGATAGGCCCAGTCAAACCGGTCGCTGCCATCGAGCAGGCCGGGATGTGTGAATTCGATATCTTCCATCGTCATCCCTTCCCAGTCACCCAGGCTAATCTCGGCAAGCCGCGCATCCGTTTTGATATCGAATGGTGCGATATAGTCTTGGATGATGCCGGCCGTTTGTTGCGCTCGTCCTAATGGACTGACCCATAGCGTCACTGGTTGTGTACCAAGCTCAGTTTTCAGTTTCTTGCCGACGGCATGCGCCTGCTGCTGGCCACGCTCTGTTAATGGAGAATCCAGGCTGCCTTGCAGACGTCCAGCCCAGTTGAGCTCGGTCTGACCGTGTCGAATGAGATATAGCATGGTGACCCTGTCGCGTGTTCAGCGGAGTGCGCACATGTTTTGCGGACACGCGTGACAGTATTGAGGCGGCAAGGCGCCGATCCGGTGTTGATCAGGATGTGGTCGCCAGGTTTCGCTCAAACGCCAGCTGCACCCAGACCCCTTCGGTCGCTGCCCCCCGGCAGGCGAGAAATTCCAGCTGAGCCGGATTAAACGCGACGACCGCATTCGTGGTCGCACCAGAATCGTCTTCTGCAAACCGGTTGATGCTCAACCGGCCATCTGCGCGACTGGAGAAAGCCTGTTTCAGGGTATCGAGACTGTGGTCGGTAGATTGGTCGAGCAGGCTTTGCATGCGCGTCAGCCGTGCATGTGTGGTTTCTGACAAAGTGTCCTCAATCGCGATATTGGCGTCAAACAGACAGTGATTGGTGCGTGCGAATGGCCCGTCATCAGTTGTTCGAACAAAGGCGCCGTCCGGTGACCGTTCCCATTCGACGGCGCCGGCTGCGTCGCCGATCCAATAGGAATGGCTGCCTGCGACCGGCGCAGTTTGAGCAACCGCGCTCGCGGCCGTGCGAGTCTTTTGTCTGAGGGCCTTATGCAAGACTGACAGATAGGGAATACCAATTCGGGCGCCCGTGGTCTTGAGATTTGTTGTTCCGACCGTGACGCCATGTTCGTTCATGCCCATCAGCGTCTGACACCCCGCGCAGGTCACGGTCCAGACTTCCGGGCCGTCATCCGGAATCTGGTGCAGCGCGATGACGTGTTTCACATCCGGTCCGTTCAAATCCCAGGTCTGACCTTGCAAGCTGTGGCCGTTCGATGAGTGACTGGCGGGGACAAGCGCGGACGTGCATCCTTCGTCTTCTGTCACCGATGGATCACCCGGTAACACAATAATATCGCGAACATCAGTCATGTTCGCGGTAGTGAACAAGCGAACAGGGTCAATTTGGGCGCCATCGGCGATGGCCAGATGCTCGGCATGTCCCTCTGGGTCAAAGCTCCGAACCTGGTCCAGGCACGCGGCGCCAGCCGCAAACAGCCTGTCGGTGCCGCTATGGCCGGCTTCACTGAGATACTCTTCTACCGCCGAAACCCGGTCAGCGGCGAAAGCGTGGATCATGTCGGCGCACAAGCGGCCATATTGCTGGCCCATCTGAACCCTTGAGCCAGACACGGTGAATTGAGGCAGTTGCATGCGTGGATTCCTTTTTTTGCCGAAGACCGAATTCGGTCTGCACCCCAGATAGGCTGAGACGATTGCGACGTCCAATACTACAACCGGAGTTGTTTACGCTATCCGCGCGGCGTCATTTCCAGAAGCAGAGCCGGATCAATGTAAAAATCGCCGCCCCGCTCGGTCGTGCCGGGATTGCGCCATTTTACCGCCCAGTGCAGGTGTGGCCCGCTGGTGCGGCCAGTATTGCCGCTAGCGCCGAGCCGATCGCCGACGGCCACCTTGTCGCCAGCGACGACATCAATTTCCGACATGTGCAGGAAGACCGAAACCAGTCCGTCGCCATGGTCGAGAAACACCGTCCCGCCTTCATAATAGAGGTCCGGATCGCCCAGGGTGACCGTACCAGCTGCCGGGGCGACAATTTCAGTACCGACCGGAATGGCAATGTCATAGCCTTGATGGACGGAAGTCCGCTCGCACGGCTCGCCATCCTTGCCGACGCCAATATATTTGCGGGCTGGGCCAAATGGTGATGAAGCGGGGCCTGAGGACGGACGGATAAAGCCATTGCGGGCGCCGTCGCCATTGGCAAAGGTTTTGAACGCGGTCTGTTTCTTGACCCAGCTGCGAGAGGCATGGGCTTTTTGCGCTTCGGTCCGGGCATCAACCTTGTCGCAATCGAGTCCTTTGATGGTGCGAAATGGATCGTCCCTTTCGGCCAGATCGATAATGGTCATTTGTGAATGAAATTCTTTGGATTCGATCGCAAACCGGAGCGCCTCGTTCCGCCGAATTCCGACCGTGGCAATACCGTTCTCATTGACGGGAACTTCGCGGCGCGCCTCGCCATCGATGCCCGACACGATCAGCGTGCTGTTCGGCGGGGCTTCGCATAGCAGCAGGCCGCCTTGTTTCGTTTGGCCATGGCAGTCGACGCTTAAAACCTGGTCCGTCGGATGCAGAGGGACTTCTGCCCCAAACCAGATCAATCCGGTCAGAATCCAATCGCGAAGGAACATTTAGTCGTTCACGACCATCCGCGTCGCGGCAGCGGCGGCATCGATATAGGCTTCCTGCAGGTCGACGCTCCAATAGCGCAGCGCGGCGAGCGGGATTTTCCGGCCTGTCACGGCGCAAATCACATAATCCCCAGGACTTAGCAGTTCGAGGTCAGCATCGAGATAGCGCATCTTGGCTTCGCCAGGCTGTCGGTCGGTCTTTTTCAACATGAGGCCTATAATGCCTGATCCTGCGGCCAAAGGAAAGCCTTGAAAACGGTAAGAAGTTTTTGCTTTGTTCTCGTGAACAAATGTGGTACATGTGAGTCAGCTGGCGGGCTCGGGGCCATTCAATGCCGAGTAAGATATAGACGAAAAGGAACGACTCATGTCCAAACCCTCCCTGCAACTCGTGGATAAGGATTCCGGCGTGGATAAGCAGAAAGCTCTCGAAACGGCGCTCGCCAATATTGATCGTGCCTTTGGCAAAGGATCGGTGATGCGTCTTGGCGAACAAAAAGCCATGGACATTGAATCGATTCCGACCGGCTCGCTTGGTCTGGACATCGCTCTTGGGATTGGCGGCCTGCCAAAAGGCCGTGTGATTGAAATTTATGGCCCGGAAAGTTCCGGTAAGACGACTTTGTCCCTGCACATTGTCGCCGAAGCCCAGAAAAATGGTGGGGTGTGTGCCTTTGTCGACGCTGAACATGCGCTCGACCCGGTCTATGCTGGCAAGCTGGGGGTCGACCTGGATGACCTCCTGGTGTCGCAGCCGGATACCGGGGAACAGGCCCTCGAAATTGCCGACACGCTGGTTCGCTCCGGGGCGATTGACGTTCTGGTCATCGACTCAGTCGCGGCTCTGACGCCGCGCGCTGAAATTGAAGGCGAAATGGGCGACAGTCTGCCCGGTCTGCAGGCCCGCTTGATGAGCCAGGCGTTGCGCAAGCTGACCGGATCGATTTCCAAGTCGAACTGTATGGTCATTTTCATCAACCAGATCCGGATGAAGATTGGCGTCATGTTTGGCAGCCCGGAAACCACAACTGGCGGTAATGCCCTGAAATTCTATTCTTCTGTCCGCCTCGACATTCGCCGCATTGGCGCACTCAAGGATCGGGATGAAGTGATTGGCAACCAGACCCGTGTGAAAGTGGTGAAGAACAAGGTTGCGCCGCCTTTCCGACAAGTCGAGTTCGACATTATTTATGGCGAGGGCATCTCGAAAACCGGGGAGATTATTGATCTCGGGGTCAAATGCGAGGTGATTGAAAAGTCCGGTTCCTGGTATTCCTATGGCCCGGAACGGATCGGGCAGGGGCGTGAGAAGACGCGCCAGTTCCTGAAGGACAATCCCGACATTCGTGACGAGATTGAACTTGAAATCCGCAAACGCTCTGGCCTGCTCTCGGACGTCTTGCTGACCGAAGGCGGCGGCCCGGCTGAGGACGCTGAGCCTGAGGCGGAAGCCGGCTAGAACCCAATTCCGATCAAATCATCTGCAACGCGCCAGTGGAAACGCTTGGCGCGTTGCTTTTATGGACATATATCCACGGCCAAAGCCTCATTTGAGTGAGTCGGCGAGAGGAAGTCTGATGACGAGTGTCAATGATCTGCGCGAAGCGTTTCTGTCTTATTTCGAAGGCAAGGGACATGTTCGCAAAGCCTCTGCGCCGCTGGTGCCAGAGAATGATCCGACCTTGCTCTTCGTCAATGCTGGCATGGTGCCGTTCAAGAACATCTTTACCGGCGCTGAAACGCCGCCTGAATTACGCGCTGTGAGCTCGCAGAAATGCGTCCGCGCAGGTGGCAAACACAATGATCTCGACAATGTCGGTTATACGGCCCGCCATCACACCTTTTTCGAAATGCTCGGCAATTTCTCCTTCGGCGACTATTTCAAGGATGATGCGATCGCCTTTGGTTGGGAATTGGCAACCAAGGAACTGGGTCTGCCCGCCGACAAGCTTCTGGTCACCGTCTTTGCCGAAGATGATGAAGCCGCCGCGATCTGGAAAAACGTGGCCGGTCTGTCCGATGACCGGATCATACGTATCGCGACCTCGGACAATTTCTGGTCGATGGGCGATACGGGCCCATGTGGCCCGTGTTCAGAGATCTTCTTTGATCACGGTCCGGACGTCTGGGGTGGTCCGCCGGGAACGCCGGAAGAGGATGGGGATCGGTTCATCGAAATCTGGAACCTGGTCTTCATGCAATTCGACCAGCAAAAGGGCGGCGAACGCGTCAACCTGCCCAAGCCTTCCATCGATACCGGCATGGGTCTGGAACGGATCGCGGCGGTATTGCAGGGCGTCCACAACAATTATGATATCGACTTGTTCCGTAACCTGATTGCGGCAGAAGAAGACGTCTATGCGCAAAAGGCGCAAGGTCATCAGCTCGGATCCTTCCGGGTGATTGCAGACCATTTGCGGACCTCTGCCTTTCTTGTCGCTGACGGCGTGACGCCGTCGAATGAAGGCCGCGGTTATGTCCTGCGCCGGATCATGCGCCGGGCCATGCGCCACGCCCACATTCTCGGCGCGCGCGAGCCGGGCATGCACAAACTGGTACCGGCCCTGATCACGGAAATGGGCGCCGCCTATCCAGAACTCGGCCGGGCGCAAGCCGCGATTGAAAGCGCGCTGGAGCAGGAAGAAAGCCGGTTCCAACGGACGCTGGGGCGTGGCCTGGCGCTGCTCGACGACGCCAGTGCGTCTCTGAAAGAAGGCGATACGCTGCCGGGTGAAACCGCGTTCAAACTCTATGACACCTATGGCTTCCCGCTGGATCTGACACAGGACATCCTGCGCGGACGTGGTATGCAGGTCGACGAAGACGGATTCGACACGGCCATGGCGCGCCAGAAGGAAGACTCCAAGGCGGCCGGGTTCAGTTCTGGCGATGCCGCATCTGGTGAAGTCTGGTTCCGGGTCCGCGACGAGGTCGGCGCGACCGCCTTTCTTGGTTATTCAGAGCTCGCGGCTGAAGGGAACATCAAGGCGATTGTCGCAGATGGCGCGCAGACGGATGCGCTGGAAACCGGCGCACAGGCGGAACTCATTCTCGATCGTACGCCTTTCTATGCCGAAAGCGGCGGACAGGCCGGCGACCATGGCGTGATCGAAACCAAGACGGCGCGCTTCATCGTCCGCGATGTGCAGAAGCGCGCTGGCGATCTGCACGCGCATATTGGTGAATTGGTAGAGGGACGTCTGGTCCCTGGCGATGCAGTGACCAGTCTGGTCAATGGCGACCGACGCACTCGTATCATGGCCAATCATTCGGCGACGCATCTGATGCATGCCGCCTTGCGCGATATTCTCGGCGAGCATGTCACGCAAAAGGGCTCATTGGTGGAAGAGGACCGGATGCGGTTCGACTTTTCGCACGGGGCCCCCGTCACGCCAGCCGAGATCGAAGCGATTGAAGATCAGGTCAATGCCGTCATTCGACAGAACAATCCGGTCGGCATTTCCGTGACGTCGCCGAAAAAGGCGATCGAGGCGGGTGCCTTGGCCCTGTTCGGTGAAAAATATGGAGATGAGGTTCGCGTGCTTAGCATGGGTGCCGATTTGCAACAGGCCGACAAGGCTTATTCCGTGGAATTGTGCGGCGGCACGCATGTCGAGCGGACCGGGGATATTGGCACATTCGTGATCCTGTCAGAGAGCGGTGTCTCGGCCGGTGTGCGGCGGATCGAAGTGGCAACCGGCGCAGAAGCGATCGCCTTCCTGCGCAGCCGGGCGCAAGTGGCCGTCGATCTGTCGGACCAGCTTAAGGTGCCGCTGAAAGACGTCGCGAAAAAAGTGTCCAGCCTCAGCGAAGAGCGCAAGACGCTGGAACGCCAGCTCGCCGACACCAAACGAGCGCTGGCCATGGCCGGCGAAAGCGGAGCTCCATCCGGGCCGGAAGAGATAAACGGCGTCAAATTGATCGCACGCGTCGCTGACGGCGTTGGCGGCAAGGATTTGCGCGCGCTGATTGACGAAGCCAAGGCGCAGATGAAATCCGGCATTGCCGTCTTTATCGGCGTCAATGATGGCAAGGCGGCGGTGGCCGTCGGTGTGACAGAGGATCTGGTGGGCACCCATTCAGCCGTGGATCTGGTGCGCGTGGCTTCCGCCGAAGTCGGCGGAAAAGGCGGCGGCGGCCGGCCCGACATGGCGCAAGCTGGGGGTCCCGACGGATCGAAGGCGGAAGCGGCTCTGGATGCCGTGCGCGCGGCGCTGCAAAAATAGGCGGCGAGCGACCATTGCCGATATTGCGGCGGGAAAACCAGTTTTGCTGCGAACGTTCAATTGATAAACGCGAAACTCAAACTGCGAGTTTTGAACTCACGGATTGTCTGGAAACACAGGTTCCGCTTCCCCGGTCTTCCATTGCGCGTATTTTGGCATCACCGATTTGAACAGATCGCTGTCCAGGTGTTCGGCCAGCCAGCGCTGGAGGTGCGGGAGATCGAGCGCGTCAAACCAGACCCGATCGGTGTTCGCGAACTGGCGAATAAAGGGGAAGATGGCAATGTCGGCATAGCTGACGCGATCACCAAACAGGTGTCGATGATCCTGCAACCGCGTGTTCAACGTTTCAAGGAAGTTCAGGCCCAGGGCCCGCTGCTCATCTTGGACAATACCTTCATCTTCATACCGGTTCGGATACTTGTAGCGATCTAGGGCCCGTTTGAACGGACCATCACAGGCAGCGACAAGCGCGTCCATGTCAGAGCGTGAGCCCAGCTCCGGCGATAACCAGTCTGCGGAGTCGTTCCGGGTCAGGGCCCAGGCCATGACGTCCAGGCTTTCCTCGATGACGCGCCCATCGGCTTCAACGATGACCGGCACCGTGCCCTTTGGCGATGCCTCAAGCATCTCCGCAGGCTTGTCGCGCAACACGACTTCTCGCAGGCGGCATTCAATCCCGGCTTGCGCAATCGCCATGCGCGCCCGCATCGCATAGGGGCAGCGTCGGAAGGAATAAAGGATCGGCCGGGCCTGGTTCACGCAGTGACTTTCTTTCGGGGTGTCATGACGACGTCGTCCCCGATATGGGTCTCACCGCGCGCTTTGGCCAGTCGAACCTGTTTCTGTCGCTCGCGCAGGGCTGCCATCTTCTCATCCGAAAAGGTGCCATGGCAGCGCGGACAGGAGACGCCTTCCTCATATCGCCCATCAAGGCGGTCGGCGGCGCTGACCGGGTGACGGCAGGCATGGCAGAGCTGGTAATCGCCGACTTCCAGGCCGTGCCCGACACTGACACGCTCGTCAAAGACAAAGCACTCGCCTTGCCAGAGGCTCTCAGTCTGCGGGACGGTTTCGAGATATTTGAGGATTCCGCCCTGCAAGTGGAAGACGTCTTCAATCCCGAGGGATTTCACATAGGAGGTCGATTTTTCACAGCGAATGCCGCCCGTGCAGAACATGGCAATCTTTGGCGTCCGCCCTTGTGCCGCGAGCTCGGCGCGGAAAGACTCGAACCAGGCCGGGAATTCGCGAAAAGACTCGGTCTCAGGATCAATTGCGCCCTGAAATGTGCCGAGTGCGACTTCATAATCGTTGCGCGTATCAATCACGACCGTGTCGGGGTCAGCGATCAGTGCGTTCCAGTTTTCCGGTTTGACATAGGCGCCAACCAGGCAGGTTGGGTCAGTGCCCGGGACGCCCATCGTGACAATCTCATTCTTGAGCCGAACCTTCAGACGCAGGAAGGGCATGACCTCGACATGGCTGTCTTTCCATTCCAGTGTCTCGCAGCCCGGCAAGGCAGAGACGGCCTGAAGCGCCTGGTCCATGGCTTCTGTCGGACCGGCAATGGTCCCGTTCACGCCCTCGGTGGCGAGCAGGATCGTACCCTTGATTCCGAGCTCGGACAGGCGTGTGAACAGAGGCTCGCGCAAGGCATCCGGGTCCTCGAACGTGACGAATTTATACAAAGCGGTGACGCGGATCATCGACATGGCGGGGCTTATGCCAGAACTGAGGACCAGAGAAAAGTCAGGGTGTTCACGTGGTCTGAGAATAAGTCAGGGCGTGGATCCCGCCTTGTCTTTGCCCCATTCCCTGTCTATAGCCGCCATCTCTGCCAACCTGATCAAACAAAGGAGGGGTGCATGCAGACCATGATCGCAAACCGAATTCACCCCGTTTCCAACCTTTAGGATCAGGACCCTTTCCAATGGGCAATTCTAATCTCGGGCGCACAGACGCGCCTGATCGCGTGCGGTTTTGCGACCGTACCGTGCCAACATCAATTCAGCCGGAAAGGCTGGCAGGAGGCCCTCATGCGTGAGGATATGTTCAAGGTCATTGTCGAGCGTCCCCGCTGGGGCAGCCGGCATGCGCCGAAATCGAAGCTGCGCTATGACAAGGCGCCGGATCGCAAACGCGTGACGGGTCGCCGTCTCGTCCTGGAGCATAGCGGCTATACCAAATGCCTGAATGAGAATCTGGCGCCCCTGAAGCGCTATCTTCACAAACAGGTCGGTCGGCCGTGGGACAAGGTCTATAGCGAGATCAGCGAGCATCTCGATACCAGCAGCACCGTGAAACAGCATGTGCGGGATCATCTAACCGATTTCATTCTGGTCAATGTCACTGTGGCGCGCGATGGCAGTTTCATGTCAGCACATCAATGGTGGGGGCCAACCTCACCTGAAAACTGGTGGGCCAAGCTTTATGTCGATCCGAATGATGGTTTGATCAAGCGCACCGATAAACTGTGCCGCAAGCTCGGCGTGCAAAGCCGCCGCGAGAAATTGCGGGCGGACCGTAAACGCCGCGCCAAGGGCGTTCGGGTCCAGGATCTGCTTGTCCTGACCGAGACGCGTTTCGTGGCCAAGCATCGCGGTTGCTGGTTTCAGCTGGACACCGATCATGCGCCGGTCGACAAGTTCGGGCATCGTTTGGATGGTCACGATTTGCGGCAAGCGCTGACAAAGGGTGGCTCAGACGAGTCGGCGGCCTGGCGCATCATCGCCAAGCGTCAACTCAACAAGAAAGAGCTGCGCGCGCAAAAACTCAGCAATGATTGAAGGTCTGGCGGGTCTCGGGATTAAAGTCCGAGGCTCGCCAGCACCGTTTCCGTGTCGGCGCCCAGTCGCGGCGGATCGATTGCGACATCGGCGGGCGTCGCACTGAATTCGACTGGATGCTTCATGCTGCGATACTTGCCAGCGTCTGGGTGATTGCGGGTCTGGAAGAAATCGACCGCGGCGAGATGCGGGTCCGCCAAGACGTCATCCATCTGATTGTAGCGCATGGCCGGAATGTTCGCTTCGTCGAGCAGGGACAGCCATTCATCCGTCGTTTTCAGCAAGGCGACTTCGCCGATGATCGCATAAAGCTCTGTGATATTTTCGGTCCGCGCGGAATAGGATGAGAAACGCGGATCCTCGAACACGCCACTCTTGCCGCCCATTTCGAAGAACAATTCCCACTGTTTGTCGGAATAGGGTACGAGGCCAATATAGCCATCCTTGGTCTTGTAGGGTTTGCGATTGGCATTGATAGAACGCGTATAAGCGAGCTTGCCATTTCCAGGCAGGAAGGTCTCTCCATACAGGTTCTCAACCAGATTGAAGAAGGTAAAGCTCTCCAGCATCGGGACAGAGACGAACTGGCCTTCGCCGGTCTTCTGCTTGTGATAGAGCGCCGCCAGTGTGGCATAGGTGGCGAACAGGCCGACGGTCTTGTCGGCGACCAGGCTCGGCGCGTATTCGGGGTCACCGCCGGAGCGCATGGCATTAAGGGCCGCAAAACCGGATGCGCCCTGGATGAGGTCATCATAAGCCTGCCGCTTCTCATACGGTCCGCCCGCGCCAAAGCCGGCGCAATGAACATAGACAATGCCCGGATTGATTGCTTTGACGCTCTCATAATCCAGACCCAGACGGCCCATGCCGGCCAGTCTGACATTGTGAAAGAACACGTCAGCCTCCTTCAGCATGGCGAGGATAGCGGCTTTGCCATCCTCGGTCTTGGCGTCGAGCTGGACCGAGCGCTTGTTGCGATTGAGACTGGTATAGATCGGGCCCAGATCGCCTGTCGGCGATGCACCGGCATAGCGCATCATGTCCCCCGCCTTGCCTTTTTGACCGGCCTCGATCTTGATCACGTCTGCGCCGAGATCGCCAAAAATCAGGGTCGCAAACGGGCCAAGCACGACCGATGACATGTCGATGATTTTCACCCCGGCGAGCGGGCCGGTCCGGTTTGCAATGTCGCTCATGAATTCCTCCGCGCTGTTGCGAAGGATGTCTTCACACTATCGCGGCATCAGGCAAGATTGACTTAAGGTCAGCCATAGGCGCCATAGGCCTGACACACAGCGAGCGTGGTCATATGCATGAGGCGATCAATCTGATCGAGCGGTTTGATCACATCGGCATGCAGCTGGTCATAACCATTAGCCGGATTGCCGGTCATGTGCCCGGGTTCTGAGAGATTGGCCAGCCGGGCCTCCTCATCCCGCGAGGCGGGGAAGATTTCGCAGAGCAATTTCACGGCATCACCAATCTGCATGGTGCGGATCAGGTGCATTATGTCCTCAACAGTGGATTCATGACGGCGCGAGACGGTGGGCAATTTACCGGCCAGCGACAGCGCCTTCATCATCAAGGCCTGGCGAATGGCGTGCAGGACATGCACGTCGAGCCTTGCTTCGCGGCGGACTTCCGGGCTCGGCACCTGGTCCATATTGGCCAGCATGGGATCGAACTTGCTGAAATCGATGGTGAACGTGTTAGCTATTTTCTCAATCGATGTGGCGGTCTGGCGGTCCTGCAGCAGATAATAGATTCGACGATAGGCGAGCGCCATGTCGGCATCGTCGGTCGCGCTCGACAGCGCCACCCAGAAGGTCGGGTCATAGACATTGGCATAAGCGCGCAAGACCGGGACGCTGGTCGCGGAGCGGGCCATGGAGGCCAGCTTCATCAGACCACGCATGCGCGGCGAGTCCTTGATCAGATCATTGACCTGATCGCGCTCCCGGCGCAGGGCTGAGCCAATCCCGGCGGCGGTGTTCACTGGGACGCCGAGCTGCTGCAGCGTCGCATTATGAGAAATGGCGCGCAACGAGCGCGGTCCGGCTGGACCCGAACTGCGCCGCCTTTGGCGAGAGCCCGCCTTGACCAGGAAATTGGTCGCAAAGTCATTCAGCAAGTGTCCGTAGTCCGGATTGGCGAACAGACGC
>JBCCZH010000026.1:0-16699 GCA_039188075.1 Pseudomonadota bacterium | reverse complement strand
GGGTTGATGCCAAGCCCACCGACAATAATCGATACGGTTGGTTTGCCTTCATCATTCGAGAAGGGTTTTGCGTTGCGGGCCAGAGGCGATGAATCCGCGACCGTCTGTGGCTCGGCCGCGTCCACCGCGACGACGGCGCGGACGCTCGACTCGCCTTGCGACACCTGGCTGAATGTCTGGCCCGGCATAACTGTTTGTCCATTGATCCGGATACCATTGCGCTCGGACGGCACCGTCACAACCGCGCGAACCGGTGCGGCGCCGTCATATTCAACGCCCAGGTCGGGTTCATTGCCCGTCCCTCCAGCGACTGGAGACGGTGTGGACTCGGTGTATCCCAGCGCTTCCTGATAGCCTGGCAGACGTGGATTGAGCTGCGGCGCGTCATCTGGCGCATCTTCGAACAGCGCCATGCGCACGGACGGGCTTGCCGCATCCGGCGTACCGAACAGATGCATGGCAGACCCGGCGGAACCGAGCACAAAAGTCAGTGTGAACGCCCCCAGGAAGCTGTGCACGAGGCCACTTCGAAACGGCGATGGATCACGCGCTGAGCGAGCAGACATTGAAGCTCCTGAGAACACCATAAAGACCAGTCCCCAATTTGCCCTTCGAATAGTTAAGAAGCGGCAAACCTGAATTAACCTTTGGCGCGATTTGCGCAGCAATTCGAGTCCCGTTGCATGACTTTTTCGCGAGCCATGCAATTGAGTTGTGAATGAATCAGCCGGCGCGTGTATCGGTGCTCGCGACGATTCCGCCTGACTTCAGAAAATCAATCGCCTTTTCAAGCTGATAGTCGCCTTCATAGTCTTCTGGCGGCATATCATCCGGAATGTGTGGCAAATTGCGCGCAGCGCCGTCTTCATTGTCGAGCGCATTTGGCAGATCCGCCTCGGAATAGCGTCGGATCCGGGCCAGATCCTCTTCGCTGACACGGCGATTGGCGACTTCAATGTCGGGCTCAATACCGGTCGACTGGATCGACCGACCCGACGGTGTGTAATAGCGTGCCGTGGTCAAGCGAATGGCGCCCCGTTCGGCGCCAAGCGGCATGACGGTCTGGACCGAGCCTTTGCCGAAACTGGTCATGCCGAGCACGGTCGCGCGATCACGATCCTGCAGCGCGCCGGCGACAATTTCGGAAGCCGAAGCGGAGCCATTATTGATCAGAACGACAATGGGCACATTCTTGAAGACTTCGCCGCGCTGGGCGTTTGAGCGCATCACATCGCCCGGACGACGGCCAATCGTCGAGACCACTTCGCCGCCTGACAGGAATTGATCGCTGACCGACACCGCCTCGTCGAGCAAGCCGCCGCCATTATTGCGCAAGTCGAGAATAATCCCGTTTGGCCGACGGCCAATCTCGTCGCGGATTTCGTCGAACGCCTCGATCAGCTTCGTCGTGGTTTTCTTGTTGTTGAAGGTCGCGATCCGGATATAGGCAATGCCATCGCCCTTGTCTTCGAACTCGACATATTTCGGCTCAATCACTTCACGGATCAGAGTGACATCAAACGGATCTTGGCCTTCGCGATAGACCGTAACAGTCAGATCCGTACCCGGCTCACCGCGCATGTCGCGGACGGCATCATCCAGGCTCAACCCGACAATTGCCTTTGCATTGATATGAGTCAGCAAATCTCCTGGCTCCAGACCCGCACGGCTGGCTGGCGTATCATCCATTGGCGTGACCACTTTGACAAAGCCATCTTCCATCGTGACTTCGATGCCAAGTCCGCCATATTCACCAGACGTGGTGACTTGAAGCGCTTCAAACTCTTCCGGTGACATGTAGCCGGAATGTGGATCGAGCGAGCCCAGCATGCCATCAATCGCCGCCTCCAGGGCGGCGACTTCGTCAATCTCTTCGACATAATCGGCCTTGGCCCGGGCCATGACCTCTGTGAACAGGGAGAGCTGCTCGAACGCCGCTTCATAGCGCGGTGAGCTATATTCAGAGTCCGGCCAAGCCACTGCTGACACACCGACCGCCGTTGCGCCTAATACAACCCCAAGCGCGGCCCCTGTCAGCATTGCTCTCATGATCCGTCTCCTTGTGCTGGCCTTAGCCGCGTTTCATCCATTGTGCCGGGTTCATCGGCTTGCCGCCTTTACGGACCTCCATAAAGAGTTCCGGCTCGCCATTGGCCCGTTCTGACATTTTCGCCACCGGTTCGCCTTGCTGGACCGATTGGCCCACCGAAACGTAATTCGATGACATCCCCCATAAAAGAACATGGTAACCATCGCTTGTCGAGAGGATGAGTAACTGTCCGTAGCTGCGAAATGGCCCCGAAAACTCTACAGTGCCACTTATTGGGGCAGAGACCTGGGCGCCATTGCGCGTCGCAAAGGCAACGCTCTCTGACGACTCGCCGCCCGGCATCTTGTCCCCCCAGGCCCGAACCATGCGTCCGGTGGCCGGCAGAGCCAGAACCCCGAGGGGTTGCGAGACGGTCGGTCGCGGCAGGCTGGGCCGGCTGGCCACACGGGATTGCGACTGCTCGGCGAGAACCAGACGCGGCTTGAGCCGCGGCGCTCCCGGTGCAGCGGCTTCCAGAGCCGCGATCAGTTCGCGAATGGTGGAGGCTTTTTCTCCAAGCGATTCAGCACGTTGGCGCAGGAATTGAGCATCTGCATTGACGTCTTCAAAGGCCGCACGTTTGGCCGCGGTCATTTGCGTGATCTCTTCCTGCTTCAAGGCCAGAGCAGCGTCCGCCGCTGCTAGAACTTTCTGTTCGCGCAAGACCTGACGCTCAAGGCGGCGCAGCTTGGTGATCTCTCCGCTCAGGTCGGTGGTCTTCTGCTTCACTTGCGGCGCCACTTCGCCCATCAGGATGGCGGCGCGGATCGCCTGGTTCGCATCCTGAGGTTGCGTGAGTAAAGCGGGCGGACGATGGCGTCCGGATAGCGCTAACGAGGCCATCAAATCTTCGAGAGTGTCTTCGCCTTCCACCAGATCGGTGCGTGCCGTGGTCAATCGGGAGCGCAGGGAGATCAGTTTGAGTTCGGCAGAGCTCGCCTGTTCTTCGCGGCGCTGGCTCTCCATCGCGGCTGAAATCAGGTCGCGTTCGAGTTTTTCGAGATCACCCGCGACCAGGCTGCCAGCCTGTTCCAGAGCCTCTAATTGCTGCAAGGCATCCTCGCGTTCGGCTTCCAGGGCCTGCAATTCGGCGCGCGAAACATCACCTTGGCCAAGGGCTGGCAGCCCAGTGGCCCCCAGCGCCAGACAGGCCAGAACACCTGCAACGGAGGAAGGAATCGCAATGCGCATCGATCAAGTATGCCATGATCCGTGTGATCAGGACATTAATGAAAGCGGGCAAGCTTGAAGTTTTTAAGTCAGGATTAGCAGGCGCTTAACCGGTGCCATCCTTGGCCGCGATCTGGTCCGCCAGGTCGACAATCACCTTGGCCTGTTTCCAGGTCGCATCATCCTGCATCTTGCCATCCAGCATGGCGACGCCGGCGCCATCCGGGATCGCCTCCAGAACCCGGCGCGCAAACGCCACTTCGTCCGGATCCGGGCTGAACACTTTCTTGGCGACTTCGATCTGGCTTGGATGCAGAGTCCAGGTGCCGACACAGCCCATCAGGAAGGCATTGCGGAATTGCTGTTCACAGGCTTCAAGGTCGGCAATATCCCCGAACGGACCATAAAAGGGTTTGATTCCGGCCATGCCGCAGGCATCGACCATTTTGCCGAGCGTGTAGTGCCAGGGATCCTGCTGCGCCGCAGCGCGAACGCTGCCATCGGCTTTCGGGTCCTCAATGACGCGGTAGAAAGGGTGTCCCCCGCCCACCCGCGTAGTCTTCATCTTGCGCGACGCCGCAAGATCCGCCGGGCCCAGAGAGATGCCCTGCATGCGCGGCGAGGCGAGCGCGATGTCCTCGACGCGAGCCACACCTTCCGCCGTTTCGAGGATGGCGTGCAGCAGGATGGGCCGGGACAGGCCGGCCTTGGCTTCCAGCTGCGCGACCAGTTGATCGACATAATAAATGTCCCATGGGCCTTCGACCTTGGGGATCATCAGCACATCGATCTGCTGACCCGCTTTTGTGATCAATTCCGTGACATCATCCAGGAACCAAGGCGAGTTGAGGCAATTGACGCGGCTCCACAGTCCGGTGCCCTTGGCCTGCCAATCCAGCATAGACGCCATTTCGATCACGCCGGCGCGGGCGGCCTCTTTGGCATCGGCCGGAATGGCATCCTCGAGATTGCCCAGGACCACGTCACATGTATCGGCCATGCCGGGAACCTTGGCGCGCACTTTGTCGAGGTGCGGCGGCACAAATTGGATCATCCGCTCGACCCGCACCGGCAGGTCTCGCATCGGCTCAGGGGCGCCTGCGGCGAGGGGTTGAAAGAATTGGCGCGGCGCTTTCTGGCTCATAGTGAGATCTCCCATTCGCGGCGCAACCTAGCGATCAAGGGACCGGTGGCAATGGCGAGATGGTCGCAACCTAGCGGGTAAACACATAGACGCTGCGGCGGAAGGCCTCTGTCTCGCCATCATAAGTGACCATTTTGCGCATCACGACCTCGTCGCGGCTGAGCAGGTAGATCATTTCGCAGGCCGCCGGCTTGCCCATATCTTCGCAAGCATATTCGGTGCGAATTTCGCGGACACCTGATTCCTGCATCGCGTTCAGGGTCACCGGCGCGCCCATGAGTTTGGACCCATCCTTGCTGATGCGCGCTGTGACGGTGGAATTCTGATGCGGTTCGTCGGGATAGATATAGGCCATTTTCAAGCCTTGTTCGACGCGCTCCACATCCAGCTCGGCCGGGATGGTAAAGTCTTTGACCGGCGCGCCATAATTGAGATAGGTCAGCTCACCTGACCAGTCATCGCCGACAATCGCATCAAACACGTCCGGGGTGAGCGCAGGCGTTTCTTCCGCCAGTCCCGCTTGCGCGAACAGGGGCGCGAGTAGAACCGGACATGTCAAACGTTTCATCGGGTGTGTCCTTCTCGAGCTATACGCTCGATACGGGTGAACCACCTGATTGGATCACTTGCAGACCAGGCGGTCAGGACGCCAGGGGATGGGCCGTTTCCAGCAACTCTGCCAATTCATCCGTCAGGACATGCGTATAGATTTGTGTCGTCGCGATATCGGCATGTCCAAGCAGGGTCTGAACGCTGCGCAAATCGGCCCCGCCTTGCAGCAGGTGCGTGGCATAGGCATGCCGCAGGGCATGCGGATGTACGCGGCGAGGATCGATCTGGGCGCGATGGGCCAGTTGCTCCAACATTTGCGCCAGGCGGCGACGCGTCAGGTGACCAGACTTGCCGCGGGACGGAAACAGAAAGGCGCCGCTGCCTGTGCCATACTTGTCATCATCACGGTCTTCCAGCCAGTTGCGCAAAGCGAGCAGCGCCGGTGCGCCGAGCGGGCATAGCCGTTCCTTGCCGCCTTTGCCGCGAATTATCATCTCGCGCGTCTCCCACAGCCCAAGGCGGCGCCGTGGCAGATCACCGAGACGAAGGCTGACCAGCTCACTGACGCGCAAGCCAGCGCCGTACAGCAATTCCATTAGACAGGTCAGGCGCGCATTTTCGGCGCAGCTCAGCAAAAGTCGGTCAACTTCATCGCGTGACAGCACGTCCGGGACATCGCGAGACACTTTCGGCGCATCGAGTTTGGAGGTCGGATCATCCTTGCGATCGCGCTCTTCGAACAGAAAGCGGAAGAAGCGTTTCAGCGAAGACAGCTTCCGCGCCTGGGTCGAAGCGGCGAGGCCATCCTTGGCGAGACTCTGCAGCCAGTCAGACAGATCCGTCGCGTCAGCAGTGCACAAATGTCCCCCAAGATAACCGGACGCATCCAGCAGATCGCGGCCATACGCATCCAGCGTATTGGGCGAAGCGCCGCGCTCCGCCGACATCATTTCCAGAAAGGCTTCGATCCGTGTGGTGTCAGACATGCCGGCAAGCTAAGCGACAGACCTTAACGGCAAACGAAAACGGGCGCTCCCGTCAGGAGCGCCTGTTCGATTTTGGATGGGGTGAAAGGTTACTCGACCCCTTCGCCTTTCAGCATGATGGAATTGCCATCTTCGGTATCCGGATCGCCATTCTTCTTGTGCATGGCGACAACCACACCCGAGAGCAGCAAGATCGCAATCAGGTTCGGGAAAGCCATGGAGGCATTGGCCAAATCGCCAAACTTCCAGACAAATTCGACCTGCAGCATGGCGCCGATGAAGATGACCACGACCCAGATGTACCGGAACGGTTTGGTCGCCCATTCACCAACTAAATAAGTGAGTGCCTGCTCAGCATAATAGGACCAACCGATAATCGTCGTAAATGCGAACAGTGCCAGACAGATCGTAACGATCCACCCTCCGCCAGTGAAGGCGGCCTCATAAGCGGCATTGGTGATGGCAGACGCCTCAAGATCTGCTGCCATCCAGATATATTCCGTTTCGCCGCCATCTGCGGTCACCCAGGTGCCGGTCGTCGTCAGGATGACGAGCGCGGTCATTGTACAAATCACCAATGTATCGATGAACACACCAATCATCGCGATTTCGCCTTGCTTGACCGGATTGCGGGTTTGCGCCGCCGCGTGTGCGATCGGGGCAGACCCCTGGCCCGCTTCGTTCGAGAACAGGCCGCGCGCGACACCCGCGCGAACCGCTGCCGCCATGCCGTAACCGGCGAGACCACCTGCCGCCTGCTCGAGGCCGAAGGCAGATTTCACGATCAGCGCCAGAGCGGCTGGAATTTCAGGCGCGTTCATCAGCAGGACCACAAAAGCTGCGGCGACATAGAAGAGTGCCATGAACGGCACCACGCGGCCCGCCACACTACCGATTGATTTGATGCCGCCAATAATCACCGCAAAAGTGAGCACGGACAGGACCAGACCAACACTCCAGGTCGGAATGCCGACGCCAAGGTCCGCGCCGCTGCGCACGATGGTCTGGGTGATCGAATTCGCTTGCACCATGCCGCCGGTTGCCGTGGCTGAGAAGAGCGTACCGATACAGAAAAAGACCGCCAGCCAGGCCCATTTCTTGCCGAGCGCGTTCTTGATATAATACATCGGTCCACCATTGATCCGACCATGCTTGTCGCGTTCACGAAACTTGATGGCGAGCGAGCTCTCCGCAAACGCCAATGCCATGCCGAACAGGGCGGTCAGCCACATCCAGAAGATGGCGCCAGGTCCGCCCAGCGTAATGGCCGTGGCCACACCGGCGAGGTTACCGGTCCCTACCTGCCCTGAAAGGGCGGTTGAAAGCGCCTGCCAGGCGGTGATCGTATTGGGGTCGTCATCGCCTTTGCGGCCCCCCCATACTTCCGCCAGAGCTGGGCCGAACCGTCTGAGCGGACGACCGCCAAGGCGAACCATGAAGAAAAGACCCGAACCGAGCAGGAATACGGCTAGCGGTGCAAAAGGCAGGACTTGCGTCGCGCCCCATGATCCGCCCCATATAAACCCGCTCAGATTATCAACGAATCCGTAAAACGCTTCCATAATGCCTCCCCGGCAAAGCTCTCTTTCCTAATTGCCCGGCACCCTAGAACAGAAACGGGCGCTGTGAAGCGCCCGCCAGTATATTTTTGCAGATATGCAGATGATTGCGCTGAATCTAACCGACAAATCCCTCGCTGACGCCAAAGTCGCGTCGCGCGGCAACAATGGTGACGACGACGCCGGCCAGGACATCCAGCAAAGCCATCACTGTCAGGATGAAGAAGACGGATGTCGCGAAATTCGGATGCAACAAGAACAGCATCAGGCAGACAATGAAAACGATCATCGACAAGGCGTGATTCATGATGGTCGCTGTGCCGGTGCTGGTCGATTTGAGAATTTCCATGAACAGGATGGCGATCGACAAGAGGAGGAGCGCATCGCCTTTGGTCAGCACCCACTCAATATCACCGCCAATCATTGGGATGGCGAAGAATTTCTGGCCGAGAACGCCCATTAGCGGTGACGCATTCTCGCTCAGCACCGTCGCGCCATGCGTCAACGTTACCGGATCCCCCGATGTGGTCAGGGCAATCAGGCAATAAATCCCGACCGGAATGACAAATAGCGGAAATGCGCTCAACAGGATTCGCATCAGATTACCCCTTCTACGCGGACCCGTGCCGTTCTGGCGGTGGATCCATGATTTTGTTCTGAGACGCCACCGCAAGCGGGCGCGCCTCTTCGCTATCCCAGTTAACCGTAATAGAGCTTAATGCAAAGTGAGCATATCCATGAACCGTCCGTCCGCCCCGCCTTTTTTCATCCTGACCGGCCCGCCCGGATCCGGCAAAACCAGTTTGCTGGACGCCCTTGCAGACACGGTCAGCACGGTCCCGGAAGCGGCTCGGCGGGTCCTGGCCCAGCAACGCGCCAGCGGCGGCACGGCCACTGGCGAACAGGATCCTGAGGCCTTCATCGCGCAGATGTGGCAGACGATGACAGCCGATTATGACGCCGCCTCTGGGCTCACTCTGTTTGATCGGGGCCTGCCGGATCTGCTGGCTTTCTGCGCCTATTACGACGCTCCAGACGCCGAGATTCGGACTGTGATAAAGACCACGCGGTATCAACCCCTGGTCTTCTTTTTGCCGGCCTGGCGGGACATCTATCAGTCAGATGAGGAACGCAGGCTCGATTTCGAAGGCGCAGCTGCCTTTGGCGAGCGGACTCGCCAGGCCTATAGCCGGTCCGGCTATGTTATTCTTGAAGTCCCGAAGACGACGCTGTCGGATCGCCGTGCCTTCATTCTCGAGCATCTCGACGTCTAGAGCTCGTCAGCGCCGCCCGGATTGCGGCGGCGACGGATCAGCCACATCACGCCGCGCAAATCAGACAAGGCATCTGCCAACCGCCCGAAATTGGTATATTTCGACTGACCGGTTCCGCGTTCGCGGTGGTTCACATTCAGGAATTCGACCTTGTGACCTTCGGCATTCATCAGGGCTGGCATATAGCGGTGCATATGATCGAAGAAGGGGAGAGACAGAAACACGTCTCGCCGCATCACCTTGATTCCGCAGCCACTATCATCGCAATCATCCCGCAACAGGCGCTTGCGTATGGCATTGGCGAAGCGCGAGCCGAACCGCTTCCAGGCGGTATCTTTCCGGCTGGCGCGGCGCCCCATGACCATGGCCAGGCCTTCCGGCGCATCAGCCCGGGTGAGACTGCGATAGAGGGCGGGCAGATCGGCTGGGTCATTCTGACCATCGCCGTCCAGCGTGCCGACAATTGGTGCCCGGGCATGTTGAATGGCCGTGCGCAACGCCCGTGACTGACCGGCATTCTTGCGGTGAGACAGAACGCGAAGTTCCGGATATTTGGCCTTCAGGCCCGCCAGGACCGCGCGCGTGTCGTCGGTCGAGGCATCATCTGTAATCACCATTTCATAGGCCCGCCCGGACAAGGCGGCGGCGATTTCATCGATCAATTGCTCTGCATTTCCCGATTCATTATGCATCGGCACGCAAATTGAGAATTCCGGATTTGAGGTCACCACACGGTCTCCAGTTCACTCGGATCGCCAGCCTGTAATTGAAAATGCACAAATGCGAAACCGCTTGTCTGAACAAGGCGCTGCTCATATCATTTTTGCGGGGACGTGCAATCTGAAGGCACGCTCATGATATTCAACTATATTGTAGAAACCCCAACGCTCATGCTGATCGCCCTGATTGGCGGCTGGAGTTCGATCACAACGGTCAATGAAGGTTACACTGGGGTGGTTTTGCGGGGTGATCGCGAGGTTCGACACTTACCGCCTGGGGCGCATTATCATCTTCCTTTCGTGGAGCGCGTCATTCGCGTGAATACAGACGTTTCTCATTTTCGAACGCTGACTCATGAATCATCGCTGGCGAACGAGCAAGCATGTGCCTTTCGCGTGCAATATGGCTACGTCTTCGACGATGTCGTATTGGGCGCGCAGACCCTCAGGTATCAGCGATCCATCCAATACAAACCGGCGATGATCGAAGAACAGATCCGAACTCAAATCGACGGTTTCGCTAACCAGGTCACCCTTTCGGATCTGGACGGGAGCATCAGCCGGAACTTCGAACGCGATATGAACTCCCTGAACCATACGGTATTCGAAGATGGTACGAGGGCGGACAGTGTTACGCTCTCAAGCATTGCATGTGATGATCCTGACGCAACAGCCGCACTGGAACAGGCGCAACGCCCCGTATTCCGCGCCGGCACACCGGTTCGGTTTGAAGAATTGAGTGAATGCGGTGTCGCAGAGCCCGCGACGGTCGCGCTCGATTTGCCGACAATCAAGGTCTATAGTCGCAACGGTCTCCCGGTCGACCTGATAGACCTTACGATTCGATACAAGCTCCTGGACCCGTCATCCGCGCCTCCTCCACCGCAATTGATCAACGCGTTGGTCAGCACCAGTTTAAGGAACGCATTCGGTGGCATCGACACCGCCGACATAGGCGCGCAAAACTTGTGTCCAATCATACTGGAAAATGCTGGCCTCAAGCGGGCGATGGCCCGTTCAGGCATTGAGCTGGTTGCGCTTGATCCGAATACACCGCAATACGCGATTTATGAGGACATCGAATACGCCGACACACCTGCCGATTGATTCCATTTTGTCAGAAATCGCGAGTCGGCTGGGCACGCACAAGCGACTGATCCTCGGCGCACCGCCAGGCGCCGGCAAGACCACGCGGGTGCCGCTGGCCCTCGCAGGTTTTCTGGAGGGGTTTGACGCCTTTCCGGGCAAGATCGTCATGCTCGAACCGCGTCGGATCGCAGCCCGTATGGCGGCGACCCGAATGGCGAGCACCCTTGGAGAAAAGCTCGGCCAGCGTATTGGCCTGTCGACGCGCGTCGACCGACAGGTCAGTCGCGACACCAAGATCGAAGTCATTACAGATGGCTTGTTCACCAGACGCTTGCTCGCCGATCCTGAACTGTCGGGCGTCAGTGTCGTCATCTTTGATGAAATTCATGAGCGCAGCCTCAGCGCTGATCTTGGCCTGGCGCTGGCCCTGGAAACCCAGGGCGCGCTGCGCGATGATCTGCACCTGATGGCCATGTCTGCGACGCTCGATACGGCAGACATGGCCGGTAAGCTCGATGCACCCGTGATTGAAAGTGCCGGCCGTCAATATCCCATCGAGACACGTTATCTCGGCCGCACACAGGACCTTCTTGAAGACCAAATGGCACGCGCCATTGCGCGCGCTGTGCGAGAAACCGATGGCTCGATCCTCGCTTTTCTGCCTGGCGCTGGCGAGATTCGCCGAACGGCCGAACGCCTTGAACTTGGCGATGACATACTGATCGCGCCGCTGTTCGGGGCCTTGAGCCCGCGCGAACAGGATGCGGCGGTGCAGCCGCGCGCGGATGGCGGGCGGAAGATTGTCCTGGCCACTGATATTGCTGAAAGCGCCCTGACCATTGATGGCGTCTCAGTCGTCGTGGATAGCGGCTATGCCCGCTTGCCCCGATTTGTGCCCGGCGGACTGTCAACAGAACTCCAGACCGTGCGCGCCGCCCGTGCCAATGTCGATCAGCGACGTGGCCGCGCCGGACGGCTCGGACCTGGCATCTGTTACCGGCTCTGGGATGAGGCGGAAACGCGCGGCCTCACCGCGGCGCCGGAGCCAGAAATTCGCAATGCGGACCTGTCGGGCCTGGTATTGACGCTGGCTGAGTGGGGCGAGTCCGATCCCACGGCCCTGACCTGGCTCACGCCGCCGCCCGCTGGCAGGCTGACGGCCGCCAGGTCTAATCTGATCGCGCTCGGCGCTTTAAGTGAGACGGGCGCGCTGACGGAGAAGGGCGCGGAGATGATCAAACTGCCCATGTCACCGCGCCTCGCGGCCCTGATCGCGGGAGCATCATCCGAAAGCGACAAAGCCCTCGCCGCCCGGATTGCAACGCTGGCCAGTGAGCGCGGCGTGGGCGGGCATAGCGCGGATCTCACTGACCGCCTGGCACGGTTTGAACAGGAGAGCAGCCGCCGCGCCAAACAGCTACGTCGCCAGGCCGAGCGTTGGGGCGGATCAGCGGCGCCTGCGGGAAAACCGTCAGAAGTGCTGGCGCGCGGTTGGCCAGACATGATCGCGCGCAAGAGAGCGGGAACGCAGGACCAATATTTGCTTGCATCGGGGCGGGCCGGTCAGGTCGATGCCACATCCAGCCTCGCCAAATCGAATTGGCTGGTCGTTGCCGATATGGTGGGCGGCGCAAAGTCCGCCCGGATCACGCTCGGCGCGCCCCTCACAGAAACGAAAGCCCTTGAATTCGGACACGTCGAGACGCGCGACGAGGCCGAGTTCGATCCAAAGGCTGGTGTATTTCAGGCCCGACGCGTGAAAGCCATTGGTGCAATCATCCTGAATGAACAGCCCTTGCCGAAACCCTCCGCGGCGGTCGCAAAGACGGCGTTTCTCGATCATATCGCGCGCCAAGGATTCGCACCGACAGGGTTGGACTCAGCGATTGAAGAGACGCTTGCGCGGCTATCCTGCCTCAGGGAAGTATCGAATGAGCCCTGGCCTGACTGGCAGTCAGACGGATTGCAAGACTCTGTTTCGGACTGGCTCGGGCCACTGCTGTCCGATAGCAGCTTTTCGCTGCCCATGCCTGCGGTGCTGCGGGACGCGCTGAAAGCGCAGCTGGACTGGCCGTTGCCTCAGAAACTGGATCAACAGGCACCCTTGTCCCTGACCCTGCCGTCCGGCCGCAAGGCCCGGGTCGATTGGCTGGATGACCGGGCCCCGCTGGTCGAGTGCAAGGCACAGGAGCTGTATGGCGCCTCGAAACATCTGAGCGTCGCCGAGGGGCGGGTGCCGGTGACGCTGCAAATCCTGTCGCCAGGCGGCAAACCGGTGGCGACAACGCGGGACCTGCCCGGGTTCTGGACCGGTGGCTATCTCGACATGGCCAAGGATATGCGCGGCCGGTATCCGAAACATGACTGGCCGGACGATCCCGCCCATGCAAAGCCGCATGCTGGCATGACCAAGGCGCGTCTGGCGAAGCGCTAGGCATCGCGCCAGGTGCCGGGCGCCAAACCATCCAGCGTCCAATTGCCGACGGAATAACGGATCAGGCGCAGGGTCGGATGCCCAATGGCGGCGGTCATGCGACGGACTTGCCGGTTTCGCCCTTCCGTGATGGTCAGGGCGATCCAGCAATCCGGGATCGACTTTCGCACCCGGATGGGCGGCGTGCGTGGCCACAGGTTTTGCGGTTCTGAGATGCGTTCGACCTTCGCCGGCGCTGTTTTTCCGTCTTTGAGTGCGACGCCCGTTCTCAGAGCCGCTAGCGCATCCTCCTCCGGAATGCCTTCAACTTGTGCCCAATAGGTTTTGGGCGTCTCGTTGCGCGGATCGGTGATTCTGGCTTGCAAACGCCCATTATCGGTCAGGACGAGAAGACCCTCGCTGTCTCTGTCCAACCGACCGGCCGGATAAACCGCTGAAATATTGATATAATCTGATAGCGTTTCGCGTGATGACGCCTGCGTGCCGCGATCTGTGAATTGCGACAGCACATTGAATGGCTTGTTGAAAATAATCACCCGGGTCATGCAAAAAGTCTCTGACGGCGTTTGTATTGAAGGTCCAGTGCTAGCCCATTGTCCACAATGGGAAATTTTTTATCCACAGGCTGAAAATATCCGGTTCTATCCTAATTTTAATCCGTATAGCATCATATAAATCATCCGAAATCGTTGTAATAAATTGAAACCCTGCTAAATTGGACGGCCATCCAAAGTGCAAAATAGGAGGGAGATAGATATGAACACACTTCCCATGCACGATCAGGCGGATCACCGCCCGGACACGTTTAACGGCCCCATTCTCGACCGCGAGAAACTTCGTGAGGGCACCTATGTCGCCATTATGACGGCGATTGGTTCGGTCTTTCTGGTCGTGGCCGTGAAGGCCCTTTACGCGATCTTTTAATCGCGAATACTGAACCAAGATATGGCTTTTCGGGCGGTTTTCAGTCATAAGCCGCCCGATGACCAAAACAATCCCAGATACGAATAGCAAGAAGGTCTTCATCAAGACCTATGGTTGCCAGATGAACGTCTATGACAGCGAGCGCATGAAAGATGTGCTGGCGCCGATTGGATATTCGCCGGTGGACGAAGCCGAAGGCGCCGATCTGGTCGTGTTGAACACCTGCCACATCCGTGAGAAGGCGACCGAAAAAGTCTATTCCGAACTCGGCAAGATCAAGAAGTTGAAACAGGCCCAGGGCGGCAAAATGACGATTGCTGTCGCGGGCTGCGTTGCACAGGCAGAAGGCGCGGAAATTATGCGCCGACAACCAGCTGTCGACCTGGTCCTCGGCCCGCAAGCCTATCACAAACTACCTGAAATGATTGCCCGCGTGCATCGCTCGACCGGTGAACGCCTCGAAACAGAGTTTGAAACACTGGAAAAATTCGACGCCCTGCCAAAGGCGCGTCAGGCCGATGGACCGATGGCATTTCTATCGGTTCAGGAAGGCTGTGATAAATTCTGCACCTTCTGTGTCGTCCCGTACACGCGTGGTGCCGAGCTGTCGCGCCCGGTCGACGATATCACGCTCGAAGCGCGCAACCTGGCCAGTCAGGGCGTGCGGGAAGTGCAATTGCTGGGTCAGAATGTCAACGCCTATCACGGCGCCGCGCCGAAACTGGACGGTCAGAGCGAGTGGACGCTGGCGCAACTGGTCCGCCACCTTGCCAAGATTGGTGGCTTTGATCGCATTCGTTACACGACCAGCCATCCGCGCGACATGGATGACGACCTGATCGCCGCGCATGCGGACACGCCGGAGCTGATGCCATTCCTGCATCTGCCGGTTCAATCCGGCTCGAACAATATTCTCAAGGCGATGAATCGCGGACATACGCGCGAACAATATCTCGACATCATGCGACGCATGAAAGAAGCCCGCCCGGATATGGCGCTGGCCTCGGATTTCATTGTCGGCTTTCCGGGTGAGCGCGACAAAGACTTTGAGGACACGATGGATCTAGTCCGCGAGGTGGATTACGCGATTGCATATTCCTTCAAATATTCCGAACGCCCCGGCACGCCGGCCGCAGAGATGTTTGGCCAGGTGCCAGAAGACGTGAAGAATGAGCGGCTGCAAGCGCTGCAGGCTTTGTTGCGCGAACAGCAAACCCGGTTCAACGCGTCCAAGATTGGCCAGACCATTCCAGTCCTGGTCACCGGCACAGGTCGCAAGGACGGCCAAATGCATGGGCGATCCCCCTGGCTACAGGCGGTTCATTTCGATGCAGCGCCTGACCTGGTCGGACAAATTGTCGATGTGTCGATTGAGGGTGCGAGCCTGAATTCCCTGTCCGGCGCCTTGCCGGGCCATACCGCAGAGGTTGCCGCTTGAGCCAGGTCTGGACCCCGAAGGACGCCTCGCTCTTGCCAGTGATTTGCGGCCCGAACCACATGAATCTGCTTTACCTGGAATCAGAGCTTTCGGATGGAAACCTGAAAGTGGAGAGCCAGGGCGGCGGCATCAAACTGGACGGCTCGGCAGAGGCGATTGCGACCGTGCAAGTTGCGCTGTCGGCGTTCGAAGCCCTGCTCGCCAAGAATCCGGAAGCCGGCATTCCGGCGCTGGAAGGCGCCCTCGAGCAGGCGCGAAGCCCGGAGCAGAATTATCGCACGCTGACCGGCCTGAAAGTGCCGATCAAGGCGCAGACCAATACCCAGGCCAAATATCTGGACCTGCTGACCGGAACCCGGAATGACTTGATCTTCGGGGTCGGACCGGCGGGAACCGGCAAAACCTTTCTGGCCGTCGCAGCCGGGGCTGCAGCGCTCAAGAACAAAGCTGCATCCAAGCTGATCATCACCCGTCCGGCGGTCGAAGCAGGGGAGAATCTCGGCTTTCTGCCGGGAGATCTGGAGGAGAAGGTCGAGCCTTATTTGCGCCCGATCTGGGATGCGCTGGATGAAACGCTGGGCGCGGATCAAGCGGGCCGGTTGCGCGAAAAGCGGGTGATTGAAGTCGCCCCGCTCGCCTTCATGCGCGGGCGTACTCTGAAAAGCGCATTCGTGATCATGGACGAAGCGCAAAATGCCACAGTCGCACAGATGAAAATGGTGCTGACGCGCCTCGGACGCGACAGCCGCATGGTCGTCACCGGCGATCCGGGTCAGGTTGATCTGCCTAAAGGACAGCCGTCTGGTCTCGCCCATGCCCTGCGCATCCTCAGCGACGTTGACGGCGTCGGCCGGGTGACATTTACAGCCCGCGACGTGCGCCGTCACGCCTTGGTCAGTCGCATCATTCAGGCCTATGACAAGGATAAGGAATCCTCGTGATCGAACTCGATCTGCGTATTTCAGACCCGGCCTGGTCGACCCTCATCCCTGACCTCGAATCGTTATGTCAGACAGCGCTGAACGCGGGCGCAGCACAAGGATCGGCAGACGGCGAGGTTAGCGTCCTGTTGACCGATGATTCTGAAATTCAGGCCCTGAACAAGCAATGGCGCGGCAAGGACAAGCCGACTGATGTCCTGTCCTTCCCGGCGGACTCGATGGATGCGCCTTTTCTTGGAGATATCGCGCTCGCGCTCGGAGTCACGCAAGCCGATGCCAAAACGCGCGAACTGACGCTGCCTCAGCATGTGTCGCATCTTCTGATTCATGGCCTGCTGCACTTATTGGGGCATGACCACAAAGATGACACAGAGGCAGCC
>JBCCZH010000025.1:0-16749 GCA_039188075.1 Pseudomonadota bacterium | reverse complement strand
GCATTATGAGAAATGGCGCGCAACGAGCGCGGTCCGGCTGGACCCGAACTGCGCCGCCTTTGGCGAGAGCCCGCCTTGACCAGGAAATTGGTCGCAAAGTCATTCAGCAAGTGTCCGTAGTCCGGATTGGCGAACAGACGCTCATGCCAGCGGCGCAAGGCACGGTAGAAATCCCAGACCAGATCGGTGCGCTGATAAAACGGATCTTGGCTGGTATCATCTGGCGCGGACAGCAAATGATCAGCGAACGCATTATAGGTCGCTGTGGCGAGCGTCTCATTTGCGAAGTGGAGATAGCCGTCACCGCCCTGGAAGCTGACCTCATGGCGCAGGGGGACACCGCGATCGCGCGACTGCTGACGGGTCCAATGGCTGAGCAAGTGATCAAAGCGCTGATCGAAACTACCCGGCCAGGCGCCGCGACCCATGGACTCGCCATGAGTGTTGAAAATGAGAAGAGACAGGCCTGCATCCGCCTTGGCGACGGCGCGGCTGATCAGATTGTGAATTCGCTCAATCGCCATATCGGCGGAGACCTGACCGATGAATCGGCCAGCGTCCGAGAAGCCAAGTTGGACCGACAAATATCCGCGAACACGCAGATAGGCCATGTATTCCGACTCTTCGAGCAGTTGCTCAATGAAGCGGCCGCCGGTTTCGAGGGCTTCCGGCGTTTCGAACAGGGGTGAGATGTCGAGCTGATGATCAACGCCATATTGCCGCGCGAGATAGAGCGCGCCCATGACTGTGGCCGGGTTCTCGCTCTCCGCGATCAGGAACCGAATGGTGGAATCCGCGTCGATATGTTTCAGCAATTGCGCGCACATCATGAACTGGCGCCGCGCCGTCGATTGTTCGAGGAACAGATCGGCGAAGTTCACCGGATGCGGTGTTTTCACAGCGGCCAGTTCAGACAGTTTCTTCAGGGCGCTGCGGCCGATGTCGCGATTTTCTGTTTCCAGGCCCAGGTCTCGGCTGATCACCGTGCGGATCTGCTCGGCATTGAGCCGGAGGTGAATGCGGGCCGTGCCAAGCTTTAGCGCATCCATTTTGGCGGCGAGGACCAGTATGGAGTGCGCCAGCGCATCATCGGCCTCGCTCAGAGCGATCTCGCGCAGCTGATCGATGACCGGTTGCGCTTCTGTCAGACGATCACTCTGTTCAGCGGTTAATTGATTGGCGGCGCGGACGAGATTGTCCGGTTGGGTCAGGTCTTCGCTGAAAATCTCGGCTTCAGCTTCTGTGAGCGTGGCAGCGGCGTCGAGGCGACCGCTCAACGCTACGAGCGCGTCTTTGGTGGCGCCATCTGCCTGGTCGATCATGGCTTGCAGATCGGTCACATAACGGCTGAGCTGGACTGCCTTTTCCTTCAGGCGCAAGGCGAAGGATTGCGACCAGTGAATGTCGGTTCGTCCGTCGAGATCGTAGCCGACCCAGGAGGCGAGCGTCGGGACGCTCGGTTTCAGGCTACGCCACTGGTCGGGAAAGGCCCGCCGCGCCGTATCGAGGACGAGCGAAGCGTATTTGGAAAGCGCGGTCTGGGCGTGCGTGATCGTGTCCTGCGCCTCATCATGCTCGCCGAGTAGAGAGATCGATTGCGACCAGGCGCGACTGTCGTTTGAAACGGCGGAACGCAGCTGACTGGCGCTGGCGTCCGACATGTCCGTTACATGAGCCGCGAACGTGGCTCTGACGTCGCGCGACAAGGCAAAAGTCGGGTGGGCGGTGAAGACGATGCCGCCGGTCGCTGTTTCCATCCACGATCGAAAGGTCTCCCAGCCTTGCGCGGCAAGAGCATCGAGACGGGAAGCCAGATCAGTCGTCTCATCATGTTGGCGGCGAAACCGCTCTGCGCGGGCCAGGACCAGATCCGCAAAGACCGATTGGGCCGTAGCGTCGAGATCCGAGAGCGTGATCTTTTCCGCTTCGAGGGCACGAAACAGGTCCTGCGCATAAGCAAACACAGAATTGGTGCGAGGATCGACGGCGATGCGCTCTGCATGGCGTCTCAGGCTGTCTTTCGCTTCGGTCAGGGTCGGGGCTTTTGTGTCTAGCGCTGTCATGGCGTTGCTCTAGCGACAATAGTGGCGGGTTTCCAGTCCTACCCGCTATGAAAATCGGAATAGGTCAAACGGCTGGGCCAGCGTGGAGCCATGCCATCCGTACGGCTGAGATGTTTGTCGTGAGGGTCTGCTTCACAGTTTCTGTATCGTCAGGTCGGTCCTAAGCCCAGGTGAAGTAGTTTCGACCGTCCGAGGATTCCGCCTGAACGGACATTCCAACCGGACTCTCTTCTTCCAGCAAACGGGCCATGGCATCCGGTTTCGCATGCGCGATGAAGCGTTTGCCGTCCTCCGTCCGGGCGAGGATAATGCCGAGGTCCGGGCCGTTCCGACCATGTGACACGGTGAAGGATTCGAGTACGCCCGTGTCTGGCGTCTCTTCAATCGCCACCAGAATATCATCGCCCCGTTTCGCCATCGGCGCGACGGGCGTGAACGCGTCCGGCTTTTCTGTCGACCAGATCCCGACGGCTTCCTTGCTGAGCCAGCCGCCATTGGCCAGGACCAGTCCAAAATCGCCAGGCTGGGCGCGCAAACGCTCGGCCATGGCGGCAATCGCGTGCA
Organism: Pseudomonadota bacterium; assembly: GCA_039188075.1. Taxonomy (GTDB): domain Bacteria; phylum Pseudomonadota; class Alphaproteobacteria; order Caulobacterales; family Hyphomonadaceae; genus Henriciella. Next base: position 14,122 of record JBCCZH010000025.1, on the reverse strand, counting down.
TGGAATAGTTGTTTCCGGGACCGCCGGAAAAAGGCAAACCGCCTGTCACGGTCAGCGGACGGGTTTCGGTATAGGGATCGATGCCCAGCACTGCGGTTGAACTGTAAACCGCGCAGGGAAAGCAGGAATAGAGATCGAAGACTTGCATGTCTTCCTGGCGCTTACCCGCCTGGCCGAGCGCCCGGTTGATGGCGACATCCATCGCCCAGGATTCGGTGAATCCCGGCCGTTCGGTGAAAGCCGGCTCAGCCGCTTCGCCCGCGCCGTGCAGGTAGACCCGTTTGTCCTGAGGGATGCCGAGCGCATCGGCTTTGGAGTCGCTGACAATGATCAGAGCCGCACCCTGATTCACCGAATCCTGCGCCATGTGCCATTTCAGGAAGGGGTCGGCGAACGGATAATTCGCTTTACTTGGCGTCGCCAGAAATTCAGCATCAAAATCCGGTTGGAACTGACTGTACGGATTGTTCCTGGCGACTGCAGCGAAGCGGGCCCATAGTTTTGACATCAGGGCACGGCGCTGCGTGCGCGTCTGTCCGGCTTCTGCGGCCATTGCATTTTCGATCAGGGCGTACAGCCATGGCGGCCGGTACAGGCCGTGGGCAATCTCGGTCTGATTGATGACATCAAATCCGACACCGCGATCAATGACTGGCTGTTCGCTGGCACCGGACCAGTCAATGTCTATGCCGTTACGCTCAGCAGCGCGTGAGGCCTTGGTTGCTTCGGATCCTGCGAGAAGAATGCAATCGGCTTCTCCGGCATGGATACGCGCGGCGGCCTCATTGACAGATTGCTGCGCGCTCTGCCCGCCGGAAATATTATAAACCAGCTCTTTCGGCTGCGCGCCGATCTCATCGGCGAGCGTGCCGGGATAGTTCAGATTGGCCCCATGCGGGCGCCGCGGTTTGGGATAGCAATCATCATTTGTGCGGGCGAGCAGAATGATTTCGATTTCGCTGGCCGCCATGCCGGCATCCGCAAGTGCGGCTTCGGTGGCTTCGACATTAAGCGAGTGCGGCGAGGGGGCATCTTCCGGGGATTGCGAGCCATCCCAATGACTGACGGCTTGGCCAACACCAACCAGGACGGGCAGGGCGCCTTTAGACATCACAAATCTCCTCACACTGTTGGCGTCAGGAATAGTTTGTCCGAAGTCGGGATCAATCCGTGCCGTGGGGTAAAAGAGCAGGAATGGCGCTACGGGTCTCGTTGGTAGACAATGACATAAAAATCGCTGTCTTGGGTGAGCGGTTGCTTGTGCCAGCCACCCCAATGAGCGACGGGAGACAGACCCGCCAGCCGCGCCATCAGATCCAGCTCGGCTGGCCAGACATAGCGCATTGGCAAGGGTCTCAATTCCGTGCCCTGCTGGCTGATCCGAATCCGCTGATAGTTCAACTTTTGCGCAATCGGGTCATGTTGTACGGCTTCCAGCCAGACCTTGTCATAATCGACATGTTTGGTGCGGACGGCCTGATTGTTCTCAAAGCCTTCTCGGTTTGGCATGAAAGCCTCGACCAGAAATTTCCCGCCGGGCTTCAAGTGCTCGGATACGCACTGGAAACAGCGCAGCTGCTTGTCCTGCGTGGTGAGATTGTAGAGGGTGTTGAAGACGAGAAAGGCAAAGTCGAACGTCTGATCCAACTCGAAGCTCGCCATGTCCGCGACCCAGGTCGGGATGTCTGAGCCACCAGGCTTGCCTTTCAGGATGTCGAGCATTTGCGGCGACGCGTCAAAACCGGAGACCTTCAAGCCGCGCTGCGCCAAGGGCAGGGCGATCCGCCCCGTACCAATTGCAAGCTCGAGAATGTCTGCTTGGCCGGCCAGATCAGCGATTAGGCTGACGCAATCGTCCGTCGTGCCAGGATCGTGCAGGGCGTCATATTCTTCGGCATTCAAATCACCAAAGGTGCTCGGCCCGAACTGTTTCACTGGACCAGGGCTGCCTCGGTTCGGTCTGCCACCATGTCTGGCGTGACATCCGGCGCGAGTTCCACGGTTTTGAGCCCTCCATCGACAACATCAAACACGCCGAGATCGGTAATGATCCGATCCACCACGCCTTTGCCAGTGAGGGGCAGTGTACATTCCTTCAAAAGCTTGGCGGCGCCTTTCTTGTTATTGTGATCAGTGATCACGACCACGCGGCCAACGCCGGCGACAAGATCCATGGCGCCGCCCATGCCTTTGACGAGCTTGCCGGGAATCATCCAATTGGCGAGGTCGCCATTTTCCGCGACTTCCATCGCGCCAAGGATGGCCATCGCAATCTTGCCGCCGCGGATCATGCCGAAACTGGTCGCGCTGTCGAAATAGGCGGTGTGCGGCAGTTCAGTAATGGTCTGCTTGCCGGCATTGATGAGGTCGGCGTCTTCTTCGCCTTCAAACGGGAACGGGCCCATGCCGAGCATGCCATTTTCCGATTGCAAGGTGACGGTCATGCCATCCGGAATGTGATTAGCGACCAGGGTCGGGATGCCAATGCCAAGATTGACATACATACCATCTTCCAGCTCTTGCGCTGCGCGCGCGGCCATTTGATTTCTGTCCCAGGGCATTAATCATTCACTTTCATTGTTGTGTCGATGTCCAACACGTCGGCTACTGATTGCAGCAGCAGAGTCTTCCGACGTGTTTTGAGATATCTTCCATTCTCCGTCCAGCCGGAAATTTTCGGTTGGCTTTCCAGGAAGCGCGCAAGCGACTTCTCTTTATCAATCAGGTCATCCGCACAGTCTGCGGACGCATAGTCAGGTTTCGACAAACCCTCATCGTTTAGAATGATGAGCCGCCTGTCCTCGCTAATGGTGTAAGGGGCGCCCATGGTGGCACATCCAAGGCTGGCGCGTAACAAACCGTCCTCGGCAAAATTGACATAGGCATTGATTGCGCCTGATGCGCCAGGTGGATAAGGGTCGTATCCATCAAAATCGCCTATCGGAATGCTGTACAGCGCCATATCCGGGTCGAAACTGGCGATTTGCGGTGTTGCACACGCGCCGGACAAGAGGGTCAGGCCGATCAGCGGCCCCGCGACGCGGTTCATCGAGGTAATATCCCAGTCGGTATCACGGACGCGCGTCTGAGCCCCGCTCGAGACTTGCAACCATTTCATGCTCGCTGATCAGTTCCTGCTCAGCTCGATCCTGCTCGATCACCAGCGCCAGTTTGCGCGCATCCTGTTCGTCTTCCACCTTGTAGATCGACTGAATCGTGCACGGTATGCCGCGTACACGGACAATGTCACCGCGGCAGTCCAGCGGAATGGCGAGGCCAACCCGACCGCTTCGCGTCAGGCGCGTACAGCTCTTATTGTATTCGAGAAGATATCCATTATTCCTGCCAATGCGTTTTACATAGCTGTATCGCGCATCATAAGCCTGATCGGTAAATGTCGATCCATGAACCACACGCCAGTCTGGCGTGATGCAATTGCGCTGTAACCGTCGGTCTTCTGGTAACACCTCATAATTTGCCAGCATCTTGTCTTGAGCTTCGGGTGTCAGACTGGCCGTCGACCCGGACGCACAAGCGGAAACAGAAGCAATCGCAAATATTGCGAAAAATACAGAACGGCGAATTGTCATACTGATCTCCTTTTTTCCAATGATGTTTATATCAGGTGTGGCTGACATTTGTAAGACAGTCGTCGTAAACTCTCGACGTCTATGTTTCTCTCACCGTTCGTTGTTCTATCCGCTTTTCAAATGTACCCTGGACCAATCGATGCACATAGATGCCCGGAATGTGGATCGCATCCGGATCGAGTTCGCCGGGTTCGACAATCTCTTCGACTTCCATCACGCAGACCTTGCCGCAAGTCGCGGCAGGCTGGTTGAAATTGCGCGCAGTCTTGCGGAAAATGGCGTTACCGGTGGTATCTGCCTTCCAGGCTTTGACGATGGCGAGGTCGGCGAAAATGCCTTCCTCCATGATATAGTCCTCGCCCTTGAAGGATTTCACTTCCTTGCCTTCCGCGATCACCGTGCCCACACCTGTCTTGGTATAGAAACCCGGAATGCCGGCGCCGCCCGCGCGCATCCGCTCAGCTAGGGTGCCTTGCGGATTGAATTCCAGCTCCAGTTCGCCGGACAGGTATTGCTGCATGAAGAGATCATTCTCGCCGACATAGGACGAGCACATTTTCTTGATCTGCTTGGTCTGCAATAGAAGCCCGAGACCGAAATCATCGACGCCGGCATTATTGGAATAGATGGTGAGATTTTTCGTTCCGGCATTGCGTATGGCCTGGATCGAGAGTTCGGGAATACCGCACAGGCCAAATCCGCCCGCGGCAATCACCATGCCGTCGAACAGAACACCTTCGAGCGCAGCGGCGGCGCTTTCATAGACTTTGCTCATGGCCTCTCGTTACGCAGGGAAAATTGCAAAGGCAAGAGACCGTAAGGCGCATTTGATATGAACTTTTTCGCTCAATCTCTTTTGGCGTCAGTCACCCGGATAAGATCGCTCAACGCGGTCGAGATATTCGCGCAACATGGCGACCCGCCGCGGACGGAAAGATCGGTCCGTGATGGTCATCTGACTGATGCGATCAATCCGGAAGGAACGATAATCCTCCCGCAATTCACACCAGGCCATGACCACAAGCGATCGATCAAAAAAGACGATGGCGAGTGGCTGGACTGTGCGCAGGGTCCGATTGTCTTCGGCATCGGAATAATCGAGCTCGATCACCTGTTCATTGCGTGTGGCATGGCGCAAAGCTTCAATATCAATCGAGATTTCAGGGCGGCAGTAAAAGCGCTTGGCATATAGAACAGCATGCTCAAACTCGGCGCGCATCCGTTCCGGCAGCGAGGCCTTCAGCTTTGACAAGGCATTGTCCGCCGCCTTGGCGAGCACCGGATCAGCCACTTGCACCACTTCGCGCAGGCCGAGGACCAGCGCTTCCATTTCGTCGCGGCTGAACATCATGGGCGGCAGGGCCGGGTCTTCCTGCAATGTATAGCCATACCCGGCCTCGCCATCGATCAGCGCGCCGGAGCGGCGCAGCGAGTCAATGTCACGATAGATCGTGCGCAGAGACACGCCGAGCTCCCGGCTCAACGCCTCGGCTTTGACCGGCGGAGAGAGCGTCCGAAGACACTGCATGAGCTGAAGAAGGCGATCACTTTTGGCCATGTCGAAGTCTAACCCATGCTACTGACATAAAGTGACAGGAGCAGCGTGCTAGCGGAGTGTCAACAGCAAGGACCCTCCCGACATGATCAAGATTACGCTTTATCCCGCCGCCTTTGGTGAACCGACCGCGAGCCCTTTTTGCATGAAGGCTTTGTGTATGCTGGCAACATCAGACCTGCCCTATGAAGTCATCGAAACGCCCGACCCGCGCAAGGCGCCAAAGGGCAAACTGCCAATTATTGAGGTCGACGGAAATGTGATCGCCGATAGCGAGGACATTCGCGCCTATATTGAAGCGGCCGCCGATATCGATTTCGATGACGGCTTGTCCGATCGCGACCGCGCCATTTCCAGGGCCGTGATCCGCATGGTGGAAGAGCATGTCTATTTCGCCATTGTTGCCGACCGCTGGGGCGAAGATGACAATTGGGTGCATGTTCGTGAGACCTTTTTCAAGGATATCCCGGGCGTATGTCGGGGCATCGTCACGGGCTTCATCCGAAAGCAGGCGCTGCAATCGCTTCAGGGCCAGGGCATCGGCCGGTTCTCGCCGGAAGAACGGTTTGATCGCGTCCGCCGCGATATCATCGCCATACGCGAGATTCTCGGCGATCAGGACTTCCTGTTTGGCGATGCGGCGAGCGCGGCTGATTATTCGGTCGCCCCTATGTTGCGCGCAGCCATCGTCACGCCGATTGAGAAACCCTTGGCAAAATTCATAAAAAACGACCCGAATCTAATGGCTTACGTGACCAGAGTCACGGACAGGTGCTATCCGGACGCGGTTAAGTAGGGAAAGGGTGGGTGACCTTCTTCGTCGCAAGCGAAACTCTCCATCAATCGTCCACTCTTTCCTCCTGAAGGGACGGTCTTCGCAGGGACCGTCCTTTTTTGTTGAGCATATTTGATTGAAAACTGAAGTATTTGTCGCCGCTATCTTAACCAATGTCGCTTATTCCCGGTGTCTCAATATTGGGGATGAACAGTATGACGACATTTGGCAAAAAGCCCGCCAATGGCGGCTTCGGAAAGCGTAAACCGGGTGGATTTGCGGCCAAGCCGCGCCCGAAGCAAAGTGCGCAAAACGCATTGTCTGCAGAGGCCATGGCCTTTCTCGAAAAGGAACGCGGTCGCGGCGCCGATCCCGCTTATGTCGGGAATTCCGGGTCCGGCCAAAGCGCGATGGTCGGCGACAAGCCGGTCTTTGGCAGCCGCATTTTTGCCTTTCTGATCGACACGCTGATCATCACGGTGCCCTTCATCATCATCATGTTCCCGTCCCTCTGGGCGGAGCTTGAGGCCAATGAGGCGCTATACCATTCCAACCCGGATCAGTACGATCTGCAGGTACAGCTCATGGTCATCAAATGGGGTCTGATGCATGGCATCATCCGGGCGATCTATTCGATCTCCATGGAGAATTGGAAAGGCGCGACGCTCGGCAAAATGGTTCTTGGCATTGTCGTGGCCAATAATGATGGCGGCAAAGCCAGCTTGGTCTCGATCATTCTGCGCAACACGTTTGGCCGTTTCGTGACCAATCTGATCCCGTTCTATATCGGCTATTTCCTGGCCCTGTCGAACGAGAAGCGCAAATGCGTGCATGACATGATTGCCGGCTCGACCGTGCGCAAGAAAGCGGTTGGACAACAGGATGTGTCTGCGATCTTTGCTTAGTCAGCGAAATTCCTGCGAATAAAAAAGGGCGGCTCATCATAGCCGCCCTCTTCAATTCTGTCGGACTTTGCTTGCCGCTGCCGCGGCCTTCTCGCCCTAAAATCGATCCACTGGATCGATTTTTCGCCTTGGGCGACCGGGCTAGAAGCCCATGCCACCCATGTCTGGCATACCACCGCCACCTGGCATGGCAGGTGCGTCAGCCTTAGGTGCTTCCGCGATGCCGGCTTCCGTGGTGATCAGAAGGCCGGCAACAGAGGCCGCATTCTGCAGAGCAGACCGAACCACTTTCGCAGGATCAATCACGCCCATGTCGATCAGGTTGCCATATTCTTCGCTCTGAGCGTTGAAGCCGAAGCCCTTGCCCTTGCCGTTACGGATCGTGTTGACGACAACCGAACCTTCGACACCAGCATTCTCGGAGATCTGGCGCACAGGAGATTCCAGAGCCTTGCGAACGATATCGATACCGGCTTGCTCGTCATCATTGTCACCTGTGACGTCGATATTGTCAGCCGCTGCGAGCAGGGCCGTACCGCCGCCGGCCACGATGCCTTCTTCGACTGCAGCGCGCGTTGCGTTCAGCGCGTCATCGACACGGTCCTTACGCTCTTTCACTTCGATCTCAGTGGCGCCGCCAACTTTGATGACAGCAACACCGCCAGCGAGTTTCGCCAAGCGCTCTTGCAGCTTTTCGCGGTCATAATCAGAAGACGTGTCTTCGATTTGCTTGCGGATCTGGCTCACGCGTGCCTCGATGTCAGCTTTGGTGCCAACACCGTCAACGATGGTTGTGTCATCTTTGGAGATGTTCACGCGCTTCGCGGTGCCGAGCATGTCGAGGGCTACGTTTTCAAGCTTGATGCCGAGGTCTTCAGAGATGACCTGGCCACCAGTCAGGATCGCGATGTCCTGCAGCATGGCTTTACGACGATCGCCGAAGCCGGGTGCTTTAACAGCAGCGATTTTCAGTCCGCCGCGCAGCTTGTTGACCACCAGAGTGGCCAGCGCTTCGCCATCCACGTCTTCTGCGATGATCAGCAGCGGACGCTGAGACTGAACCACAGATTCAAGGATTGGCAGCATTGGCTGGAGTGAAGACAGTTTCTTCTCGTGCAGCAGGATGAATGGATCATCCAGCTCAGCGGTCATCTTGTCGGCATTGGTGACGAAGTAGGGCGACAGATAACCGCGGTCGAACTGCATGCCTTCAACAACGTCGAGCTCAGTCTCGAGAGACTTGGCTTCTTCAACCGTGATGACGCCTTCATTGCCGACTTTTTCCATCGCCTGAGCGATCATGTCACCAATTTCCTTGTCGCCATTGGCAGAGATAGAGCCAACCATTGCGATTTCAGAATTGTCTTTCACTTTACGTGAGTGATGGGCGAGATCCTTGACGACTTCAGCAGATGCCTTGTCGATGCCGCGCTTCAGATCCATTGGGTTCATGCCGGCAGATACGCGCTTCATGCCTTCGCGAACGATGGCCTGCGCCAGAACGGTCGCGGTGGTTGTGCCGTCACCAGCAACGTCATTTGCTTTAGACGCCACTTCGCGCAGCATTTGTGCGCCCATATTCTCGAACTTGTCCTCAAGTTCGATCTCTTTTGCGACGGTGACACCGTCTTTCGTGGTGCGCGGTGCGCCGAAAGACTTCTCGATGACAACGTTGCGGCCTTTTGGGCCGAGCGTGACTTTTACAGCGTCAGCAAGCGTGTCTACACCAGCCAGCATCCGCTCGCGCGCGGTCGCGCCGAAATGTACATGTTTGGCAGCCATTTTGGGTACCCTTCAAATTGATGTTTTACTGAGAATGGGGCGAGAAGGGCTTAGCCTTCGATGATGCCCATAATGTCGCTTTCTTTCATGATCAGCAGGTCTTCACCGTCGATTTTCACCTCGGTGCCACCCCATTTGCCGAACAGGATCTTGTCGCCAGCTTTGACGTCGAGCGGAACCCGCTCATTGTCGTCGCCAATGGCGCCATTGCCAACAGCGAGGACTTCGCCTTCCTGTGGCTTTTCAGCAGCTGTGTCTGGAATAATGATGCCGCCAGCAGTTTTGGTGGCCTCTTCAACGCGGCGGACCAGAACGCGGTCGCCAAGTGGACGGAACTTCATGGATTAAACCTCATGTTCGTCAGTTCAAAGTGTTGGTTTCGCTAGCTTGATATGAGTTTTAGCACTCACACCCCTCGTCTGCTAACGATGGGGTGCAAGTAGGTCTCCGCGCGGCGCGCGTCAACTGTCTTTTGAGACATTTTTTGCCTGTCGCTGTTGCGGCCTTAGCGCCCGAGTTCCTGCTTCAGGAAAGCGTTCTCCTGGCGCAAGGTCTGCAGCTCGTCGACCATCGGGCTCAAACTGGCCGCCAATTCGGCCTCCGTGAAGCGGGGTGTTATGAATTGCGGGCAATTCCAGTCAAAGGCTTCGATGTCGAGCGTGAACAGGCGTTCGACGTTTCCCTGACCTTCAATTGCGAGCGTTTCGGCAAGTTCGGGATTAGCCTCCGCCACCTGAACCCGGGCATGACCCAGCAGCTTCAAGCGGGCGCGATTGGGATAGTCCATGAGGAACAGGGATACGCGCTTTTCCGTCTGCAGGTTTCCAACCGAGACATATTGGCGATTGCCACGATAGTCCGCGAAACCGAGCTGTGTCGGCGACAGGAGTTTCAGAAAGCCGCGCGGACCGCCGCGATGCTGGATATATGGCCAGCCATCTTCGGAGACGGTGGCCATGTAGAAACTGTCTCGCATCGCGATAAAAGCCGCTTCCCGCTCACTAAATCCGTCTGGCGCGGGGCGGTTCACTATGCCCTCATACATCTCACGAGAGCCGCGCAGATCCTGCTCAGCTTTGACATGTTCGGTAAATGCGATCTCACCAAAATGCTTCATCGTCGGCTCCTTTTTCGAGGGATGAGATAAGGCGCGCGGCCGGGATCGGAACCCGCGGTGATGCCATAGGACCTATGCTGAGGCGTGATGAAATCGTTGCTTACGGTGTGGCTTCTGCATCAATCGCCGCGACAACAGCCTGATAGAAGGCTTCGCGATTGGGATTTTCCTGATCCTCATATCCGAGCGCGGTCGTCCAGCTGCTATTCGAAGCAATGATGAGTTGCCGTTCCGGGTCGATGTAAATGCCCTGACCGAAAATGCCGCGTGCGGCGAAGGCGCCGTGATCATAGGTCCACCACTGGAATCCATAACCATGTCCGGGATTGTCATAGCCGATCCGCTTCGTCGTGGCGCGGGCAATCCAGTCTTCCGGCACAATGCTTTCGCCATCGATCATCGCCCCCTCGAGGATGAATTGACCGAACCGCGCGAAGTCGAGGGTCGCAGCCTGAATGCAGCAGCCGCTGATCTCGGTGCCATCTTCGTTCAAAAGCCAGCTCGCATCCTGTTGCATGCCATATGGGCCCCAGATCTTTTCAGACAGATAATCGGCCAGATCCTTGCCGGTCGCTTCGCGCACCAGAACACCAATCAGATTGGTTTCACCGGTCGAGTAATTCCACACTTCACCGGCCGGATGGGCGCGGGGAAGCTGGCTCATATAGCTGACCAGGTTTGACCCGCCATCCTCGTCGACATGTTCATTGAAACGGGCGACGTCTGAATTCGGGTCGGTATACGTCTCATCCCAGGCAATGCCGGAACTCATGGTCAGCAATTGTTCAATCGTGACATCGTCATAGGCCGAGTTTTCTAACCCGCTAATGTATTTGGACACCGGATCATCCAGGCTTTCAATATCGCCATCTTTCAGCGCCGCGCCGACCAGGGTTGAGGTCAGGGACTTGGCGACAGAGAAACTGGTCCAGCGGCCATCATCCTCAAAGCCCAGACCATATTTTTCGAGGCGAATATTGCCATTCTGAACCACGACCAGGGCGGCATGGCGCTGTTCAGTCATATAGGCATCCACGTCCATACCGAGATCGAGCGGCGGACCTTCGCCGAATTCGCGGATATTCTCCGTTGCCGGAATCGAGCGGGCCTTCACGATGAAGGACACTTCGTCCAACATGCGGAACCCGGCATCGCGCTGGCTTTGGCTCCAGAACAGGACATCGCCATCGGTTGGCATGGCGATCAGCAGGCGTCGCCAGTCCGCGCCGATGAACCACCAGAACAGGGCCGCGATCACGGCGACAATGCCCAAGCCCATACCCAATCGTTTCATGGTTCAATCTCCCGGATATTTTATGCTTTGCTTTTATGCGCTTCGTTTTTCAGATTCCAGATCGGGGTGCGAACGACCATCCAGATGATCAACAATGTCATGCCGCCCGCCGGCACGATGGCGATCTTGTACGGTCCGAACGCGTCGACCAGCCAGCCCATGATCGCGGCGCCAAACGGCGCCCCGGCCATGAAGCCGAGCTGATAGATGGACAGAACCCGGGCCAGCTGATCCTTCGGTGCTGCATCCTGAACGATGGCACGGCTCATCGCGATCGAGACGCCAGCTGACAGACCCCAGACAAAGACAATGGTTAGAAATGCCTCGTGCGGGATGCGCGTCATCATCGGCAGAATGGCGAGCGACCCGAGTAGCTGCGCGATCAGCAACAGACGACCCTGGCGTTTGATATTTTTGATCATCGACAGCGCCACGGACGAGACAAACGCGCCGAGCCAGAAGGTCACGAACATGTCGCGAATGCCATCGCCGGACAGGCCATAAACATCACGGTTGATGATCGGCAGCACAACAAGGAAGGCGCCGATGACAAAGATGCCCACGCCGAACATCAGAACGGTCATACCCCAAAGCTTGGCGTCGCCGGTGACGACTTTGAATCCTTCGCCAATGTCGCCAAAGGCGGCGCCAAAGCCGGACCGTCCGGTCTTCACTTTGCGGCCCTTGGCCAACATAAAAGCGAGCAGCGCGCCCATCGCCACAACGGCGCCTTGCAGCGCCATCAGGAACCAGCTGTCAATCGGGCCAACCCCAAAGCCGCCCAGCCAGTCGGGCATTTTGGTCATCTTGTCGGCATAGCCGCCAAGGATGAGCCCGGTAATTTGCGCTGCAAACTGGGCCAGGGTCGCAAAGGCGACGCCTTGCTGCAGCGTGACACCCGACCCGACCCGTCCGCGGCGCTCGACGACTTCATTGAGGATGGAGTCTCGCGCCGGCATCATGAAGGCGCCAACCGTACCGAGCGCCAGGCCATAGGCGATCATTAACGGATAGCTCAGATTGTTGGTCGCCAGCGCAAAGGCGAGCCCGAAAGCGGGCAGGGCGGCGAACAGGTGCAGGATCATCAAAAGCGGTTTGCCGGACGCGCGCTCGGCCACGACACCGCCGAGGAGCAGGAAGATGACCGACGGTCCGGATAAAGCGAGATTAGCCATCCCCAATTCGGTGCCGCCAAGCCCAAGCTTGTTGGTGATCAGATATGGAAACAGCACCATTTGCAGGCCGAAGGCCACGAACCAGGTCGCCTGGACCGACAAATAGGCGGGCAATTCGATTTTGACATTGCGGCGGGCCTTGCGGGCCATCATGGATTGGGCGGTTTCGAGGAGCGAGGCACCGGCGCTCATCGCAGAGCCCATTCCGCTTAAGGGGGAACGGGCTTCTTCCAGAATATCCGGGTCTTCGATATTGTCAGCCTGTTGAGGCTCTTCGCTCATCGTCTCTACTTGCCCTGTTTCCCAGCGCCCCAACCTGTCGCGGGATTTGCAAACACGCAACAGGAAATCTCGGTTGCCGTTGCAGCATGCCTTGGAGCCGCCACAACCGCGTGCTAGGCCAGTGGTCTTGTTCAAGGAGGGACCGCCATGAGAGCCATGCGTCATCTGGGGAGTTGGGGGCTGGCTCTGTTTCTGATCTTCATGTTTGTGCAGGCGACGATCCATCCCTTGCCCAATCCACCGGAAGGGTCGGTGAAACTGTTTGATCCCGCTGGACAGAATATCGTGTTCGCCACCCTGGCCCAGAATACCGGTATCGCCCTGTTTGAGCCCACGGGCCGTGTTTTGGTGGCAATTGGCGAATTACTAGCGGCGCTTTTATTGCTCTTGCCTTTTACGCGTCGGACAGGCGCCGTCCTGTCTCTTCTCATCCTGGCGAGCGCGGTGGCGTTTCATCTCATGCCAGACATTCTCGGACGCGAGATTCCGCTCTCTCTGGACGGCAATGCAGGGACGGATGGCGGGCAATTATTCGCGCTCGCCATCGCCATGCTGGCGGCGAGCATGCTGCTCATTGTGGTTCATCCAGGGCGTGCAAAAGCCGACTAGATTTCATTACTATATTAACCCCTTGGCGCCATTCTCTACCAGAAGTGTAGTTGGAGTTCGCCAATGGCTGACCCTCTTCCATTTGAAAATGAAGCCCCTGAAAGCGGGCAGGCGCGCAAGATCCTGTTGCGGCGCCTGATCGACTATATCGCGCTGCCGGGCTCGCAAGTGGCGCCGCAGGACCGGTCGATGGGCGGCGATATCCTGCTCGATATGTTGCTGCATGCGACGGACGAAGAGCGTTTATTGTGCTCCTCCCGTCTCGCTGCGATGAGCGAAGCCCCGCGGCGCGTGCTGCGCTATCTGGCTCAGTGCGATCTGGAGATTGCACGGCCATTGCTGGAAGTCAGCGAGGCGTTTGACAGCTCCGACCTGCTTGAGATTATCGATCAGGTTTCGACCGATCATCGCTTTCTGATTGCCGGACGGAAGAAAGTACCGATCGCGGTTTGTGACGCCTTGTCCCGGCGTGCCGAAGTGAAGGTCGTCCAGGAATTATTGCGCAATAAGGGCGCGCATTTCTCCGAGACGGCCATGGACATTCTGGTTGGGCGGTCGCGCAAGGAAGGCGACCTCGTTTCCTTGCTGATCACACGACTGGAACTCAAGCCGGCGCAGGCCATGGCGATGTTCTGGTGGTCAGATCGGGAGACGCGGCGGATGATCTTGCAGCGCCATGCGGCCGATCGGGCCGAAATGGTTGGCATGTGCGCGGATGTGTTCGCGATCGCGGCCAAGGAAGGCTGGTCGGATCCTGTCGCGCGCAAGACCTTGCAATTGATCGAACGGCGCCAGCGTAATCGCGGTGCTATTGAAAAGAGCCCCTATGACAGTCTGGAAGACGCCGTCCAGGCCGCTGCGCTGGAAGGCATGTCACCGGAATTGGTACAGGAGATTGGGTATCTGGCCGGAATCAAACCCGTGACCAGCGCCAAAATCCTCAGCGATCATGGCGGCGAGGGGATTGCCGTCTTGTGCAAGGCGACAGGATTGAAAAAACCCACGCTCGAGAATTTCTGGCGCGCTCTGAAACGACCT
>JBCCZH010000024.1:0-16980 GCA_039188075.1 Pseudomonadota bacterium | reverse complement strand
TCCTCCGCCGTAGGATAAGTGAGCAAGCGCGAGACGTCCTCCCACTCGCGCTTGCCACAGAATCCGATAGACTAGTTGCGTGTCCGGAATCAGCGAACTCGACCAGATCACCCGCGCCGCGGCCGGGGACAGGGCAGCCCAGGCTGCGCTGGTCAATCGCAATATGCCAATTGTGTTCCGGGTCGCTTATCGCATGCTTCAGGACCGGGCTGAAGCTGAAGATGTTACGCAGGAAACCTTCCTGCGCGCCTGGAAAAAGCTGCCGGACTGGCAGCCCAAAGCAAAATTCTCGACCTGGGCCTGCACTGTGGCACTCAACCTGTGTCGCGACCGATTACGCAAGAAGAAGCCTGTTCTGATGGATGAGTTACCCGAACGCGTCGATACCGGCTTGAGACCGGAAGAATCGCTGGCCTCGCAGCAGGCCTTACAGGGCATCGAGGCGAAGATTGCCGATTTGCCGGACCGCCAGCGCGAAGCCCTGACCCTTTGCGCTTTGGAAGGAATGACCAATATAGAGGCGGCGGCCGCCATGGATGTAAGCGTCCGCGCTCTGGAAAGTCTCTTGGCGCGCGCCCGACGTGCGTTAAGAGCGGGTCTTGGGGCCGAACTGGCTGGAGAGAGATGATGAAGGATATGACGATCTCGACCGAACGTGTGCTGGAACTAATTGCCGCCTATGGCGCGGAGCCTGGCGCCTGGCCGGAAGACGAACGGGCGGCGGCAACGAAACTCGTGACCGCGGCTCCCGACCTTTTCGCAGCGGCGCTGGAAGACGCTCGTGTGCTTGATCTGATGCTGCAAGATGAACAGGTGCCAGAGCCCGGACCACGGGTAAGCGATGCCATTCTGGCCGCGGCGCCTGCGCCGAAAGCTGCCGCGCGCGGTGTGTTGGGCGGGCTGTCAGCCCTCATCTTCCCGCAAGGCGTACGCTGGCCTGCCGGCGCCGCGCTGGCGAGCTTGATGATGGGGCTGGTTGGCGGCTATGCTTATGCCTCAACAGGGGCGGGCTATGATCAGGCCGACCTGGCCTATTATGCGGCGTTCGGAGTCGAGAGCGGCGAAGACTGGTTGGGGACGGAGTAAGCGATGAGCGAGAATCCGAAAACCCGTTTGCCGATCTGGCTGATCGCCTCGCTGATGGCGAATGCGTTGCTGATTGGTCTTATGATTGGCGGTGGTCTTGGCCAGAAACGCGCTGGTCCCCCGGTCGGGGGAGGTGGTAGTGAGCAAGCCTTGATGCGCGGAATCGATCAGGCCGTGCCCAGCGATCAGCGCCGCGCGGTCCGTCAGGCCTTCCGTCGGGCTTTTGCCGATACGCGACAGGAGCGCATCAAGCTGCGAGATGCGCGTCAACGGCTCGGGCGGCTGCTGGCGGCTGATCCATATGATGCCGATGCGGTGCAGGCCGGCTTTGCCGCCATGCGGGAAGCGGATGAGGCCATGAAAGCCCGCATGCATGATGTTCTGGCGGAACAGTTCGGTTCGCTGAGTGTCGAACAACGGCGCGCCATCATGCAGGATTTCAATCAGCGCGCTCGCGGACGAATTGGCCCCGGTGAGCGACGGCGCGCGCCGTTCAGGGACCGCGACTAGTCTTTCGACTTGTGCGCCAGGGACGCCGCGTTGGCTTCCCAGTTCTGGCCGTCAAACTTGTTGATCGTCACGTCGAGATCCATCCAATTGTCGAGGCAGCGCCAGGTGACGGCAAAGCCATCCTGATTGGACCGCGGCACATAAAAGCTCTTAATCCCGCACGTCTTGCAAAAGCGGTGTTTGGCGCCGCCCGTATTGAACGTGTACTCGCTCAGCTGATCCTCACCCTTGATGAGCCGAAACCGCGAAGCCGGAACAATGACATGAATATTGCCACTCATCGCGCAGATGGAGCAATTGCAATCCTCGACCTCGAAGGCGTCGGGCAGGTCGACTTCAAATCGCACCGCCTTGCAATGACAGCCGCCTGTGTGCGTTTTCATCAGTCTCGTCCTTGCTTAGCCCACCCAGACTGGCGGGCGACGATCTGCCCATGGCGCGGCGCGTTCCAATTGTCCAGCCAATTGATAGAGCTCCCACTCATTACCGCAGCGGGCGCCAAACATCATGCCAATGGGCAGGTTCTCTGCGGTCCAATGCAGCGGCACGGACATGGCGGCTGAGCCGGCCTGATTGGAGATCGCGCACCAGGGTGCAAACGTGGTGGCGGCGAGCGTGTAGGCGTCAATATCATCCGGCGCGAGAGACAGGACGCCAATCTTGTCCGGCACACGCGACATGGTTGGTGACAAGACCATGTCATAGCCGCCATCGACCAGGAAATGCTCATATTGCAATCCGGCGGTGATCGAGGCCTGTGTGGCTTTCATCAATTCCTTCATTGGGATGCTGTTGCCAAACTCAACGAAGCGGGCGGTCACGGGTTCCATATCGTCCGGCCCGAGCTGGCGGCCGAGGGCTTCGCCGCGGGCTTCCATGACCATGGCGATCGCCGCGGAAACGGTCATGACCAGGCTTTTGCCCAGGACCTCGCCATCGAGTTGCGGACCGGCTTCTTCAACATGATGACCCAGCGATTCCAGCAGCGCGCGGGTCGCATCTAGACCAGCTTGTGCATCCGGGTCCGGTGTCGTGCCATTTGGTGCGGTAGTCCAAAGAGCCATCTTGAGCGGCTTGGGGTCGCTGTCCAGGGCGCTGAGAAAGCTGCTCTCCGGCTCGGGTGCGACATAGCGGGAGCCAATCTCGCGGCCATGCGTGGCATCGAGGAGCGCGGCATTGTCGCGAACACTGCGCGACACCGCATGCACGGTAGACTGGCCGTTCCAGCCTTCCGTCGTGGCGGGCCCCATCGGCGTGCGCCCGCGCGAGGGCTTCATCCCGAACAGGCCGGTACAGCCCGCCGGGATCCGGATTGAGCCGCCGCCATCACTGGCATGCGCCAGCGGGATAACACCTGCGGCGCAGGCCGCGCTGGCACCTCCCGAAGACCCGCCGGACGTGCGGCTTGTGTCCCAGGGATTGCGGGTCGCGCCATAGAGCAGGCTTTCGGTTGTCGTGGTGAGACCGAATTCGGGGCTCGTTGTCTGTCCGAACAGCGTAAAGCCGGCGGCCTTGTAACGATCGCACATGACATTGTCGTGGGTGGCGATATTGCCTTTGAAGGCGAGGGATCCATTGGTGATGGGCTGGCCCTTGATTTCGAAGCCAAGGTCTTTCACCGCCATGGGTACGCCGGCGAAGGGCCCGTCTGGAAGACCGTTCGCGATTTGGCCTTCCGCGACGTGTGGAAACATGGCGGAGAAACAATTCAGCTCTTTCTGAGCAGCCTCGGCACGGCTGACCGCAGCATTGAGCAGCTCGCCTGGGCTCACCTCTTTCTGGCGCACCAGCTCAGCGAGGCCCGTCGCGTCATAATCGGCATAATTGTCCATAATGTCCCTCCGCATATTTTTGCAGAGGATGGACCGGAACCCATGGCTTGAAAAGCCTCACCCCGTGTCAGGTCTTCTCGAAGACCAGTTTCGTCCACTCGATTTGCTTGGCGCGGTTCTCGGCCTGAATCGACTCAGCGCGTTCCCGGAACAGGTTGCGTAAGCCGTGTTCCGCTGCGAGGGCGATGGTCTCTGCGCCGGTGACATCAAACATCCGTCGACCTTGTGGCACTTCCCCGTGACGCAGGCTCATCGCGATGCGGCCACCCGGGGCGAGCAGGCTGGCGACATTGGTCATGCCTTCAACGCGTTCGTCCTTCGTCAAATGCATCCACACCGCGTGCATCAGGATCAGGTCAAACGTCTCGCCGCGGGCACGGGTTACCGTCAGGCCGGGCAGGATGTCATCAAGCCAGGTAATGCCCGGATCAGGATGCAGTTTCGCGGCGCCGGTCCGCAGCGCATCGGTCGGCTCAACCGCCAGGACATTATGCCCGACCGACACAAACCAGGCTGCGTCGCGACCCGTGCCCGCGCCGATGTCCAGGATGCGGGCCGGCGGCGCGGGAAAGAAATGGTTCCAAGGCGCATGAATGCTGGCGGCCTCACGCGATTCATAACGCTCGAAGAGACGTTCGGCTTCGACGGCATAGCCTGCATTAGAGGCGTGATCAGTCAAATCGGGCTCCCTTTACACTCCTCGCGACGAACAACCTCCCGCCAGAAAGACTTATTCCCGAACCTGAATGTACTTCGCGCCACCTGTTTCCATGACCCAAAGGTCGTCGACCTTTTCCATGGTCGCGCGTTCCAGGTCACCCGGGTCGATGAATTCGTTCGTCGACAGCGGAATGAGTTTGAATCGATAATCGTAAGCTCGCACTTGAGCAGCCAGGTCTGCGCCACTTACCGCGATATCGAAGAGGATATCTGTCTCACCTTCTCGGACATATGGACCGGCAAAAGATGTCAGTTCAGTGGCGGACATCTTGTATCGATCGACCTCAAGAGGCGGTGTCCGGGGCCAATCATAGGTGCGATTTCCAGCGCGATTAATCTCACCGAGCAAGGGGAAGCCAGCCGGGTGATTGGTCATGACCACGATGACATCGTTGCGATCCGGAAAGCCCATGGCCGTACAGCGATAGCCTTTGTTCGACCCGCTATGCATCCACCGACGTTCGTCGCCTTGCGGTCGCTGCAAGCCCATGCCGAGCCCATACTGTTCCGCGACTTCCGTCGTCATTTCTTTGGCCACGGCTGGATCAAGCCCGAGTGAATCATTGCCGTCCGCCGCGCCCATCAGCGCGAGCATGAAACGGGCATAGTCGCTCGGTGTGGTCCACAAGCCCGCAGCGGCCTGTTCGGGATAAACATGCCAGCCGCCTTCAACCATTGCACCGTCGCCCGTATAGGCTTCGGCCACGTTTCCGGATGCGATGTCTTCCGGCAAAGGTTGAGCAAATGTACTCGATGTCATCCCGATCGGATCGAGGATCAGGCGTTTCATCAACGTTTCGAATGGCTCGCCACTGGCTTCTTCGGCCCAAGCCTGGGCGACTTGATAGCCACCGCCTGCATAGCGCCGCTCACCATCTTCAATCGGCTCGAAGGTCACCGGATCCGTGTTCGTGATCTCGGCGCCCTGGATGACTTGCAGATTAGTTGGGATCGTGTCCGAAATCGGATAGCCTGGAAATCCCGACACCGTCGCGCCATTGGTATGTGATAAGAGCGCACGCAACGTGACCTGCTTTCCGGACTCGTTCATCGCCGCGAGGTCCAGGCTTGTCATCAATGGCGTTAAATCATCGTCCAGACTGACCCCTTTCTGAGCGGCCAAGGTTATGATTCCAGCGGCAGCCACCGCTTTGGACAGAGACGCTGCCTGGAATAGCGTGTCCGCATCAATGCCATCCCCGTAGCCCGCAGCCCATTCAATCTCGCCATCTCGCGCAATCGCCACAGATGCAGATGGGACACCATGAAACATACGCCGCTGATCGAGCGAGTATTGGGAATAATCATCTCCTCGAACGATGATCGAAGGCAGGAGCGCGGATTCGATATCGATTTGACCGGCGGGTTTCGTCGGTGTTTGTTCGATGGTCGATGTTGAAGGGGCCGTGTCCGGAGAACACTGCGCCACGAGAAGGGCACCAATGAGGGCCGTCAGCAATTGTTTCATCAATTCCCCTTTAGTGGTGGGACTATTCTGCCGCCTGAATGCTATCATCGCCAGTCAGGATTTCCAGCATCGTAACAGCCGTATCGGCAATCACCGAGCCCGGTGGGAAGATCGCTGCGGCCCCTGCGGCGCGCAAGGCGTCAAAGTCCTGAGGCGGGATAACGCCGCCAACAATGATCTGGGTCGCGGCCGCGCCTTCATTGCCGAGCGCGCGTTTCAATTCCGGCACCAGGGTCAAATGCCCGGCAGCAAGAGAGGAGGCTGCCACAATGTCCACGCCAGCGGCGCGAGCATCCTTGGCGGCTTCTTCCGGTGTTTGGAAGAGGGGCCCGATCTCGACCTCCCAACCCAGGTCCATGAGTGCGGAGGCGACGACTTTCTGGCCTCTATCATGACCATCCTGTCCCATTTTCGCGATATAGATTTTCGGGCGGCGACCATGCTTGGCTTCGAATGCTTCGGCCAGTCCCACGGCCTCTTTTGCGCGGTCTGTGGTCTTTACGCCGGCGCCATAGACCCCCTTGATCGAGCGGATCACGGCCTTGTGGCGGCCCTGGCTACGTTCCACGGCTTCCGAGATTTCTCCCACTGTGGCCTTGGCGCGCGCGGCGTCCACCGCCAGGGCCAGGAGATTGCCTTCCGTGCCTGCCGCGGCAGTTGCGATCGCGTCCAGCTTGGCATCAACCTCGGCCTGGTTGCGATCTGATTTCAGGCGCGCCAGCTTGTCGAGCTGCATCCGGCGGACGGTCGCATTGTCGACCTTCAGCACCGGGACTTCCTCTTCCTCATCGAGCAGGAATTTGTTGACGCCGACCACAGTCTGTTCGCCGCTATCAATGCGCGCTTGTGTGTTGGCCGCCGCTTCCTCGATCCGCAGTTTCGGAATGCCTTCCTCAATCGCCTTGCGCATGCCGCCCAGTTTCTCGACTTCGGCAATATGCTCCAGCGCCTTGGCGGCAAGGTCATGCGTCAGACGCTCGACATAATAAGAGCCGCCCCAGGGATCGATGGTCTGCGCGGCGCCGCCTTCCTGTTGCAGGAAGAGCTGCGTATTGCGCGCAATCCGGGCCGAGAAATCGGTTGGCAGGGCGAGCGCCTCGTCAAAGGAATTGGTGTGCAGGCTCTGCGTCTGCCCGCCCGCCGCAGCGATGGCTTCGAGACAGGTACGGATGACATTATTGTAGACGTCCTGCGCGGTCAGCGACCAGCCTGAGGTCTGGCAATGCGTTCGCAAGGAAGTCGATTTCGAGTTCTTCGGCGAAAATTCCTCGCTGACCAGTTTGGCCCAAATCAGGCGGGCGGCGCGCATCTTCGCAACTTCCATGAACGTATTCATGCCAATCGCCCAGAAGAAGCTGAGGCGCGGGGCAAAGGCATCGACATCCAGCCCGGCCGTAACTCCGGCGCGGATGTATTCGATGCCGTCTGCAATCGTATAGGCAAGCTCCAGGTCCGCCGTCGCGCCAGCTTCCTGCATATGATAGCCGGAAATGGAGATGGAATTGAATTTCGGCATGTTCTGCGAGGTGTAGGCAAAAATGTCCGAAATGATCCGCATGCTGGGCTTGGGCGGATAGATATACGTGTTGCGGACCATGAACTCCTTCAGAATGTCATTCTGAATCGTCCCGGCCAGCTTGTCAGGACCGACACCTTGTTCTTCAGCGGCGACGATATAGAGCGCCATGATCGGCAGCACGGCGCCATTCATCGTCATCGAAACAGACATCTGATCCAGCGGAATGCCGGAGAACAGCGTGCGCATGTCATAGATGCTATCGATTGCGACGCCAGCCATGCCGACATCCCCGGAGACGCGGACATGGTCGCTGTCATAGCCACGGTGGGTGGCAAGATCGAAGGCGACCGACAGGCCTTTCTGGCCTGCGGCAAGGTTGCGGCGATAGAAGGCGTTGGAGTCTTCCGCGGTCGAGAAGCCTGCATATTGCCGAACGGTCCATGGCCGCTGTGTGTACATGGTCGGGTAGGGGCCGCGTCCAAACGGGGCGAGGCCGGGATAATCATCAAGGAAGTCGACACCCTTTGTATCGGCGGCGCTATAGGCTGTGGCGAGATCAATGCCTTCAGGAGTCGCGAGTGTACGTGGACGCGATGCGCTCGCGCCCGGTTCTAGTGCACCAAGATCAAGTTGGGTGAAATCAGGAAACTTGGTCATCTAATTCACTCCCAATTCTGCCAACGCAACGGTCAGTTCATGTACGACATCGCAGCCCATGAAGACATGTCGCTCAATGCCGGCCGCTTCATGCTTTCCCGCCAGCCACAGCGCCACAGCGCCTTTATCCTTCAGCGCGCTCGCTGCCGTTTCGGCTTCTTCGCCATAGCGTTTATCGGCGCCGCACAGCACAGCAATCTTGCAGCCACTCGCGGCAAATGCAGCGGCCAATTCCGAGGCACTTTGCGGTGGCACCGGCGCGGCTTTTGCCTCGATCCCGCCTGCTGCGAACAGGTTGCGAGCAAAGTCGGCGCGGGCTGTATGCTCGGCCAAGGGGCCAAGCGTGGCGAGGAAGATCGCGGGTCGGGCGCCTGTCTGGTCCAGGTGTTCTTCGGACCGATCCCTTAAAGTCTCGAACGGTTCTGCGATCGAGATCCAGTCGAGCGGATCCGCCACTGTATCCGCGCCAGGAGCACCTAGGAAATCCGGCAGAAGCGTCTGCAACCCAATCGGGTCGACGCCATCGCCCGGCGGCGGGCTGACCGCGTCAGCGACCGGCGCTGCAATTTCTTCGATCAACGGGAATTCGCTGACACCTGTGATCGGGATCTTGCGGCGGCCAATATCCTTCATGAGGGCAGCCCGCTTTTCCGCCACGCGCGCCTGCACATGACCGGCGACCAGGCTATCGACCAGACCGCCTTCGGATTCAATCTGCTGGAATTCCGTCCAGGCCGCCTGTGCCAGGTCTTCGGCCAGGGTCTCAGTGAACCAAGCGCCGCCACTCGGGTCGGCAATCCGGCCGAGGCCGCTTTCTTCCATCGCCATGATCTGCGTATTGCGGGCGATCCGGCGGCCCAGTTCTTCCGGGACGCTGAAGCTCTCATTGAAAGCGCGCACCGTGATGATGTCCGCCCCTCCCGTTGAGGCCGCGAAACAGGCCGCGGTGCCACGCAGCATGTTCACCCAGGCATCATACTTTGTGAGCATGCGCGCGCTGGTCACCGCATGAAGTTTCATCGGGGCAGGGGTCAAGCCCATCGCGTCCTGCACCCGCGCCCAGAGCCGGCGCGCGGCGCGGAGCTTGGCGATACCGATGCCGTAATTGGCATCAATCGCCAGTTTGAACAGGATTTGCGGGGCGGCATCCTCCGCGCTGAGCCCCGCTTGATCCAGGCGGCGCAACAGGTCGACCGCCTCGGCGATCAGGACGCCGAGCTCCTGTGCCTCACTGCCGCCGGCTTCGTGAACGGTTTGCGCACTCACTTCCAGACTGGTCGACGCCGGATACTTTGCTGCCAGCACTTTGGTCAAAGCTGCGATCTTGGCCATGGCCGCATCGACGCCGCCGCCAATCTTTCCGGTGCGCATCAGCTGGCGCAGCGGTGAGATGTTGAAAGCCAGTTTTTGAGCGTCCGGCTGATCCTGCTGATCGGCCCAGAGCGCAAGCAGGGCGGCGGCGCTGGCGCCAGAGCCCGCACCGCGATGCCCCAGGCTGACGGCTGCGATATCCGCGCGAACGCCGTTCAAAGCAGTCGAGAGCTGATCGAGATTGGTGATGATGCAACCGGTGGTTCCGGAACACTCAATGGCCAGAGAGATGGACGTCACGCCGCGTTCCAGATCGCGCATGATTTCCTGATTGGTAATGGCCGGGTCGGGGTGCGAGAAGGATTGACGAATGTCCCAGGGCAGAAAGCGATCAGGCTCGGCGGTTGCGCCGCGCAGATAGGGACTGGCGCCTGGAGCGCCGCGGGGGTCGGCGCTGCTGGCAAAATTGGTTTCGCGATAGAGGGGGTGGATCTTGATGCCGTCGCGCGTCTGCCGCGTGATTCGTTCGATCCCGCCGCCCTTCAGCGCCTTTTCGACGCCGGCCAGCCAGTCGGCTTCGGTCGCGTCTGCGAATGATCCTGACAGTGTCAGCATGCCGTCAGCCATATGCCTTTATCCCTCGAGCGAGTCTTCTACCGCGGATTTGGCCCAGTGTGCCGCCGCTGGCAAGGTTTACGCAACGCGAAATGTTCGGACATCCCGTGTGGGAAGGCCTTGCCTTCGCAGGTTCGCCAGCTAGGTTAGCGCTGACGTAAACGGCAAGTTATGAGAGACCCGAACATGGCGCTACCTCCTATTCTGCAAAATCTCCGGATCCCGGTGATTGGCAGCCCGCTTTTCATTATTTCCAATCCGGACCTGGTGATCGCCCAGTGCAAGGCCGGTGTCATTGGGTCCTTCCCGGCCTTGAACGCCCGCCCGGAAGCGCAATTGGACGAATGGCTCGATCGCATCACCACAGAACTGGCAGAGTACGACGCCCAGAACCCGGACCGCCCTTCGGCGCCATTTGCCGTAAACCAGATCGTTCACAAGACGAATAATCGTCTCGAGCATGATGTCGAGATGTGCGTGAAATACAAGGTACCTGTGGTGATTACCTCGCTCGGCGCCCGCGTCGAGTTGAATGAGGCCATTCATTCCTATGGCGGCATTGTCCTACATGATATCATCAACACGATCTTTGCCCGCAAGGCGCTGGAAAAGGGCGCAGACGGCCTGATCGCGGTTGCGGCCGGCGCCGGCGGTCATGCCGGGACGATTTCCCCACTGGCTCTGATCCAGGACATTCGCGAATTCTTTGACGGCCCGCTAGCCTTATCCGGCGCGATGGCGAATGGCGGTGCGGTCGCTGCGGCTCAGGCCATGGGCGCGGATCTCGGCTATATCGGGTCAGCTTTTATTTCCTGCCATGAAGCCAATGCGGTCGATGGCTATAAGGACATGATTGTCGACAGTGACGCCAAGGACATTGTCTATTCCAACCTGTTCACCGGTGTGCATGGCAACTATCTGGCGCCATCGATTGCACAGGCCGGGCTCAACCCCAACGATCTGCCGGAAAGCGATCCGAGCGCAATGAATTTCGGCTCCGGTGGCAATCAGGAAGCCAAGGCATGGCGCGATATCTGGGGTTGCGGCCAGGGCATTGGCGCGGTCAAATCCCGGATGAGTACGGCCGATTATGTCGACAAGCTGGAAGCGGAATATCTCGGTGCCATCGACGCCCTGAACAATCGCCGCGCCTTCAGCATGGCGACCGCGTAAAGACGGATATCCAACTCAATCCGACCGAGTGAACATGATCGTATCTTTGTCTGAAGTGTAACAGACAAAGGCATCAGGATTATGGATGAGATTATCGGAATATCCGCCAGCGCCGCGGGTGGCGGACTGTTCGGCTTGCTCGGTACGACGCTGGGGCGTGTCGCAGGTTTTTTTGAAAAACGCCAGTCGATTGCCCATGAAGAACGCCGTTGGCAGCATGAAACAGCGCTGGCTGAGCTGCAGCAGAAAACCGCGATGCAGGCGGCTAAAACGGCGATGGACCAGGCTCATGTCGACGGATCCTGGGAAGGTTTGTCGGCGAGCTTGGCGGCACAGGCGGCGATTGGGGATAGCTATAAATGGGTCAACGCGATCCGATCTCTGACCCGTCCCAGTCTGACGCTCTTGCTGTGGGGGATTGCCACACTCATCTGGTTTTCCGCGGATTCAGCCGCGCAGGCAAACATCGTGGAGACCGCAACATTTGCTGCGACCGCCGCCACGCTTTGGTGGTTTGGCGATCGCGCTGCAACTACGTTTCGTGCGCCATGAAAAAGGGCGGTCCTCTGCCGCCCTTACTCAGTCGATTCAGGTCAATGCCTTACAGGCCGCCCGGACCACAATCATTTTCCAAGAATGCCGCCATTTCACTATACATCAGCTTGCGATGGTCATAGTTCAGCGTATCGCCGAAATGATCGGCATCTTCGAGCACCACAAATTTGTGAGGCTTATTCTTCGCTTTCATCGCGGCAACAAATTTCTCACTGTGGAAAATGCGGACGCGTTGATCCAAATCGCCATGAATCACCAACACGGGGACACTGGCTTTGTCGGCGGCCATTTCGATTGTATCGAGACCGACATAACCCTTTTCAAGTTGCGGCCGCAGGAACCGATTTCCGCTGAAAGCCGCGCGGAAAAGGACCGGATCGCCAACGCCCGCGCCGGCAATTGTGCACTGATAGATTTGCGGAGAGCGAACGGACGCGGCGAACGCTGAGTATCCACCGAAGCTCCACCCGAACATAGCCACGCGATCGGGATCGACCAAGCCTTCTCGAATGAGATGCAGAGCTCCGTCGTCCATGTCGTCTGACATCATTTTGCCCCACTCACCGAAAGAAGAAAGCCAATGTTCTGTTCCCAAGCCGGTGGTTCCGCGAAATAGCGGATCGATGACCATATAGCCTTCGGAGGCGAGGAACTGACTCCACTCATCGAACCGTCCTGGCCTATAATCAACCCAAGGACCGCCATGCGGCATCACGACCAGCGGGTGCGGGCCCTCTCCGTCGGGAATCGTTATGTACGCCGGAATGGTGTGGCCATCGCGAGATTGATAAGTGATGTATTCTTGGCGAGCCAAATGTTCGCCGGCCAGGTTGACGCGAGCTTTGCCGAGTTCCTGTAATCCCTTTTCGTTCAATAAATAATAGGTGCCGGGATCATCATAGTTGGCGGTCGTGAAAGTGATCGCTTTACCGTCACGTGACTGGCGGCCTAAAAAAATGTCGCTGCTGGGAAACGTTGCTTGCAAGGTGGCGAACAGATTCTGCACCTCGCCGTCGAGGAAGACGCGCTGATAGCTGCCATTTTCATCATAGTAGCCGAAGCCAACAAGCTCGCCCGCTTTGCCATAATTGGGATGGAAGAGGGCATTTCCGATATCTTGATCGGAAAGCGCGAAAACCTTTTCCCCGAGAGACTTACTCGCGAGGTTATACTCATAGACGCTAGCCAAGTCCTCGCCATTGGTTGCAGAAACGAAAATGATATTTTCGTTCGCCGGATCGAAACCCAAGAGCTCGAGCCGGTCGCCATAATCATCAACGCTGTTGCGGAACAGTTCAGTCCATTGTGAATCCCCGCCAGGGGCGCGGTGATAATAAATGTTCTCACGAGTGCCGGCATCATATTCGGTAGCCAACCGAACATTACCTTTCATGTCGATTTGGTATCCAAAAAAACCTGATCTCGCGTTCAGCACTTTTTTGAGTGCGCCGGTTTTGACATTCATCTCATAAAAATCGCGCCGTTGAATATCTCCAATGCTGCGGCCGCTCGCTTGCAGCCTGGACGCATCATCACGATTGAATTTGGACGTTCGAACAAGCACCTTGTTGGGGGCATACGGCAGTGAGGAAACAATTTCGGTATCGTCGAAAATTTCAATGAAACGCCCAGTTCCGTCGGCTTTCACAATCGCGCGTTTGTCATCAAACACACCTACATTCGTATCTTTGACTTGATCGCGTACCTTCTGGACAAAATTGACCAGAAGATGATCATCGCCGATCCAATTGAAGCCGGAAATGCTCATCACCTCTGAACCGATCCGAACCGGCTTTCTGGCGAGATTATTGGCGTCTCGGATTTCGATGAAATAGTCGCCGTTTTTGGTTTGCGCGACGCGATAAGCAACCTTTTCGCCGTCGGGCGAAAGCAAGGGGGCTCGCATCACAGATCGCGTGGCGAAATCCTCAATTGTGGGTTGTTGTGCCACGACAGGCGCAGCGGTGAATAGACATAGGGAAAGGGCGCAAGCGCCCAACGCACGTTTCCACATATCTGCTCTCTCCTTCAGATATTATATGATGACCAGACTACTCAGCGATTTCAAAAAAAAAAGGCGCTACACGTAAAAAGTGCAGCGCCTAATCATTTTAACTCATCACAATTAGTTCAGAGTTTTCTCTGACGGTTTAGAATGACTTCTGCACGCGAACAAACGCTGTACGGCCGAACACGTCATAGCCTTGGCCAAGAACGACGTTGGCAGACGTGAAGTAACCTTCGCCTTCGTCAACCAATTCTGGTTCTTGGTCGAGAACGTTCCGAACGCCAACCAAGACGCTCCAGGTATCCGCGTCATAACCAATAGACAGGTCATGCAGGAACTGCTCATCAGTTTCTTCAACATCACGGAAGCCAGCAGCGAAGAAGACGTTGCCGTTTTCGTCAAGAATGTCATTGGCGCGCAAAGCGTCAATGTCATCATCTTGAGTCTGACCAACATAGGTCGCGTTCCAGTTAAGAGTCCAATCGCGCCAAGACAGTTGCGTTTGGAGGTCACCTCGCCAGTGTGGCAGGTTCGGACGACCGTCGAACGACTCGGTGATGTTGAACAGCTCACGTTGGCTCTTCATGATGTTTGAAGCTGACAAGTTACTGCTCAAAGTCAGCTCGTTGCCACCAATCACGAAGTCTTGCTCATAACGAATGTCGACATCGATACCGTCCGTTTCGATCAAGCCTGTGTTGACGAAGGAAGAGTCAACAAAGTTGATGAAGTTCAGGGTTGGATCGGCATTCGTGTCACGAACGATCAACTGACAGAACGGGCTGCTGAGATTGTCGCTCTCGTTGATACACTCGTTCAGGATGAAGCCTGTGGATGGTTCTTCAATCGAATCTTCAATCTCGAAGCGGAAGTAGGTAACCGCAAGATCCAGGTCGAAATTGTCGAACCATGGCTGTTCAACGACGAAGCCAGCCGTGAACGCGTCAGACGTCTCAGCGCGCAGGCGCGTTGTACCACCGGTGATCACACGCGGCGTCACCGCACCACCAACACCGAGTGCAGTCGGGTCGGCATTTTGCAGCGTACAATTGTTCAGAACTCGCGCGACGTCCGCCGGGTCACCATTATCAACCAGGTTTTGGAAGTTGACGTTGACACAAGGATCCGCAAACGCGCTGAAGAATCCGACCTGGGCTGCAAGGAATTGCTCACGCAGGTTCGGCGCACGGAATGTGGTACCGAAA
This sequence comes from Pseudomonadota bacterium, assembly GCA_039188075.1. GTDB lineage: Bacteria > Pseudomonadota > Alphaproteobacteria > Caulobacterales > Hyphomonadaceae > Henriciella. The sequence continues at coordinate 2,321 of JBCCZH010000024.1, read as the reverse complement.
GAGGCGCGACCTGTAAGCCAGTCAGTTGGTTGGTAAACACCCTGAACACGATAGGTCCAAAGCGCACCGAAGTTTTCTTCTTCTGTCCAACGTGCTGACAGGTTTACATAAAGATCTTCCGCGAGCGGCTGACCTTTCAGAATCGGAATCTCCGTTTCGAAGAAAGCTTCGAGGACTGAAGTTGATCCGATTGTATTACCTTCTTCCGCACCATTGGTGTTCGCACCACTGCTAACCAGGAAGTCGTTCAGAGTCTCGATGGAGTCTTTGCGGTATTCAAAACCCATAGAGACCGGAACGACACCAGCAGGCACGTAGAACAGGTCGCCTGCGATCGAACCTTGAAGCATCTGTTGCTGAATCGTGGTCGTTGTTTGAGACAGGCCTGCGACATAATCGAAGGCGTCTTGTGGCAGGGTTCCGGTCAGGAACACGTTTGGATCAGCAACATCGATCGGCACACAATTATCTGGTGGGATCGCGCCGAACCGGTCGCCGTTACGATTGTCAAACCCACAGACAATGTTGCCATCGTCATCAAGTCTGGTCGTTCTGATCGCGGCCGCGAAGCGGTCTGCATTGATCAGGTTTTGACGGTTCAGGCCGGTATTGTTGTCGAATGATGCCCAGAGATCATATGTCCAGTTTCCGAGGTTAATACCAAACTGGTCGCCGCCCATTTTCACAGAGCCAGTTGGAATCACATCTTCGAGATTGCCGCGAACGCCAGCGACACCGCGTGCAGTAGAGACGTCAACGATAAATGGACCTTGCTGATCGACCAGGCGTGGCAACCAAATCAGCTGACCAAGTGGTGCGGTTTCACAGACAGTGGCCAAGTCCGGGTTGCGAGCGACAAACGGGTTCGTACACTCGACCGTTGGGAACGCTTGCGAAGCACCGGTAAAGAACTCCTGGCTCCGATTGGCGTAGAGGCCTTCATAGTAGAACGTGGCATCGCCAAACTGATCGATATTGTATTCACCGGTCGTGAAGAATGAATAGCGATCAATACCTTGAGCAAGTGCGAACTGATCGCTCGTGGCGTTCCCGTTATATTGATCCAGATAGACAAAATCGCGCGTATTCACGGTTGTCGCAGTGCTGTCTGGCAACTGGATAAAGCGGGAAACTTCACCCACGTTGTCGAAGTCAAATCCGAACGTTGTGAAGTTTAGGTTCAAGAACTGATTCGAGAAGAAACCGTTCGTACAAACTTCGCGGCGTTCGCCGGTATCAGGGTTGAATTCGATGTCGCGAAGACATGGCGAGAAATCGCGCTCGCCGCGACGCACTTCGTCACGATTATAGTATTCGAAGCCGAACGACGCGAAGCCGCGATCACTTTGAATGCCCGTCGCCAGAGAAATCCGACGTTCTTCACCGCCGCCAGCTTCGGGGGATGAATAGAAGGCATCGATTTCAAGGCCGTCGAAGTCTTTACGGGTGATGAAGTTGATAACCCCAGCAACAGCGTCAGCACCATAAATCGACGACGCGCCATCTGTGAGCACATCAACACGTTCGATCATGCCAAGCGGGATGAGGTTAAGGTCAGGGCGTGTTGGAGCCCCTTGCACACCGGCTGGCGCAAGGCGGCGGCCGTTGGAGAGGATCAATGTCCGCTCTGCGTCCAAACCGCGAAGAGATACGGTCGACGCACCTGGACCAGAGTCCGTGACCTGACCGGTAAAGGTTGAGTCGAACTGTGTACCGCCCGCAACGGATGTCCGCTGAACGATGGTCGCTGTGTCAACGAGACCCGCAGCGACTGATTCTTCAATGTTAAGAACTTTCAGCGGCGAAGCACTGGTGAATTCGTTCCGAGAAAGGCGTGAACCCGTAACAACGATCCGCTCCTGGCGGGCTTCGTCTTCTTCGTCCACTTCTTCGATGACGGCAACCGCGTCATCTTCGTCCGGGGCATCCTGAGCGATTGCCGCCCCGGTCCACATTCCCCCAGCGACGCCGGCGAGAAGCGTCGTTGCAAATAACTTCTTCTTGAGAAGATCATTAGCCATGATCTATCGTCCTCCAATAAATTGAGCGCTCCCACTCCTAGGAGCTCCCTCGATACGCGAATAGAAAAACGCAGCTTTCCTGATAACGCAGGTGACATTTGCTTAGAGGGCTGGATGAGCGCGCGTCAATTAACAGATAACAGAATCGTCATCTGGAGCGACATCTCGTGATTTGGTGTGCTGATTTTGCCACATTTGTGACACTATTACTGGAGGAATTCTCCGATAAGGGGCGTTACAAGGGTAAAATATTGCGCCCACGCAAAAGCGACCGCACAAATAGTCTGTTTGCAATGCAAC
>JBCCZH010000023.1:0-17311 GCA_039188075.1 Pseudomonadota bacterium | reverse complement strand
GTGACATCGACGCCATGCGGCACCAGCTCATAAGCCATCTGCTCACTCATCGCTTCAAGCGCGAACTTGGTCGCGGAATATTGCCCGAAGCCGGGAATGATCAGCCGCCCGAGCTGCGACGAGATATTGAAGATCTGGCCGCCGCCATTCGCCCGCATACTGGGCAAGGCCGCCCGCGCCATGCGATGACAGCCAAATACATTGGTGTCGAAGATCAGTTCGGTTGCGGCCATGTCCTGAACTTCGATCGGGCCGCCGACCGAAATGCCAGCATTATTGATCAGCACATCTAGCTGGCCGTCATTCGCCGCCAGCGCTTCGGCAACCCCCGCCTCGACTTGCTCATCGGACGTCACATCGATTTCGATCACGCTGATATCAAGCCCATCGCTGGATGCGAGGTCGCGCAGTTCATCCGCCTCGGCGCGTGGGATATTGCGCATCGTGGCAAACACTTTCGCGCCTTGGCGGGCATAATACTCAGACCCGAGGCGGCCAAAGCCAGAAGATGCGCCGGTCACGAGGATGGACTTGCCAGACAAGTCCGGCGCCTCGCTCGCCCCTGTTGCAGATTGTGCGCAGGCCGCCTGGCTGGCCACGGCGGCCGCACCGGCGCCCAAGGCCAGCAATTGGCGGCGATCAAGATTGAATGAGTCTGACATAGTATCCTCCGGGCTCTTTGTTCAGCTTGAGACTGACATGGGGCAGCGAATGAAACAATCCAAACGGTATTTGCGTTTTTGCTTGCATGCCGTCGCGGCGTGAGTACGGCTTGAAGCATGATCCACAGTCGTCGTTCCTTTCTTTCGACGGGCGCCATGCTCGCCGCAACCGCCTGTGCCACGGAGCCCATTGGTCCCTGGCCGAAAGAGTCCGTTGCGCCTCGCCTGCCGGTCATGCCGCTGCAGATCTCTGCGGACAATCTGGACCGCATCACCGTCTGCACGCGTCCCTTCCGCCCGGCCGGTCCGCGGATCGAGGCTGAGGCATTTGGCGACAAGACCGTCATCCACAATTATGGACATGGCGGGTCGGGCTGGTCCCTGTCCTGGGCCTGCGCGGAAGAAGCGACCACACTCGCGCGCCAGACCGGTGCCAAGGCATATGCGGTGATCGGGGCCGGCGTCATCGGACTGACCACCGCCGTGAAGCTCGCTGCAAGCGGCGCCATGGTCTCCATTTACGCCAAGGACCTGCCTTCAGAATCGCGGTCGGCCCGGGCCACAGGCGTCTGGTCACCCAGCAGCCGGATTGCACTGCAAGACGCCGCGCCCGCCGATTTCGCCGACCGCTGGGAAGGCTGGGCCCGCTCCTCATACGCCGTCCATGAACGCTATATTGGCGGCCTTGGGCGCCCCGTTGAAACGCAGCCTTTCTATGCCCTGCGCGGTGACAGGCGCACGCATGTGCCAGCGACCCATGACTTCATGCATCTGGATCGACGGCTATCGGATCTGCGGCTGGATAGCCGGACCCTGCTCGCCAATGAGCATCCCTTTCCGGTCTCATCGGCGCGCTTGAACCAGGAAATGGTGTTCAATATTGCCGTCTATACAGAGCGCATCTTGCGCGACTTTTTCAAAATGGGCGGACGGGTGCAGCGCCGCGTCTTTGCCGACCAGGCGGAGGCCTTGAACCTGCCCGAAAGCGTGATCGTCAATTGTACCGGCTATGGCGCCAAGGCGCTCTGGGGCGCCGATGAGCTCGTCGCGGTCCGTGGGCAGATCAATTGGATGCCGCCGCAATTGGAGGCGCGCTATGGCCTCTATTATGACGAGGTCTATGTGCTGTCCCGCAGCGATGGCGTCGTGGTGCAATATACCGGACCGAATGATGATTATGGCTACGGGATCGAGGACGAAACGCCGGACTGGGCTGAGATGCAACGCGCGATGGATCGCGTCGCGCCTTTGTTTTCGGGGTGGGGGTGATTGGGTGGTGGAGTCTGCGTTCGATGTCTCAGCGGGCATGAACTCACCACCTTCACCGCTCATCCCCGACTTGATCGGGGATCTCGTGCGGCGAGTCCTGTTCAAGATTGCCAGAGATCCCGGCATACGCCGGGATGAGCGGAAACCAGCTTGAATTGTCATCCCGGAAAGTGCGCAGCACTTGTCCGGGACCTAGGTTGCCTGGGTCCCGGCTCTCCGCTGCGCTGCGGCCGGGATGACACGCATGAACGAGATGGGTCGTTGATGACCCGTTCTGCCAGCGCAAGCTGGCACCTATGGCGGCTGGCTGATCGTCTCGACCGCCATGGGTCCTGACTGACGTCAGGAATGCGGAACTCTTTTTAATCTCATCTAGGATGTCTCCGCCAGAGCGTAAGCAGACACAGAAAATGCCCCTATCCCCCATACTCCACCCGCTCCAGAAACAACCCATCCGCCGGCGCAACCGGGCCGCAAGCGGTGCGCTGACGCGCGTCCAGGATTTCGCCGATCCAGTCTTCATCCCGCGCGCCGCGGCCGACTTCAACCAAAGAGCCGACAATCGACCGGACCTGGCGATGCAGGAAACTCTTCGCTTCGACGGTGACTTCCAGACCTTCGCCATAGCGCGCCACATCAATCCTATCGAGCGTGCGGATCGGATGCCGAGCCTGGCATTCAGCGTCTCGAAACGTGGAGAAATCATGCTGACCGATCAGCGCCTTGGCGGCGCGGTCCATCGCCCCGGCATCCAGCTTGACCGGCACCCGCCAGGCCAGACCCTTGTCGACGGTGAGATCGGCGCGGCGATTGATGATCACATAGCGATAGGCGCGCAGCGTGGCATTGAATCGCGCGCTCCAATCCGGCGCGACTTCTTCGGCCTTGAGAACGGCAACGGGTTCCGGACGGAGATGAAAATTCAGCGCGTCAGCAATCTTGTGAATGGGCCGCGGCTTTTGCAGATCGAAATGCGCCACCTGTCCGGTCGCATGCACGCCGCGATCGGTGCGCCCGGCGCCCTGCATCAGGACTGGCGCATCATCGAGAATAGCCGCTGCCTCTTCCAGCGCTTGCTGCACCGAGGGCTGACCCTCCTGGCGCTGCCAGCCGAAATAGGGACGGCCATCATATTCAATCGTGATCTTGTAGCGCTGCATCTCTTACGCCCCGAACGCCGCCGGATAGGTCAGCGTGCCGCTGGTCGGTCCGGCCTCGGTCAGGCGGATGGCCATGAAATGCGGCCCGGACCAGGGCCCGCCAAATTCCGCCGCGAGCTCGGCCGAAAACCCAAAGCGCGGGTAATACTCTTTATGCCCGAGCAGGAAACAATGGCTCCGCCCGGCGCCTTCCATCAGGGTCAGGCCAAAACGGATCAGGCCCGCGCCGATGCCGCGCCCCTGGACATCCGGATGCGCCGAAACGGGTCCGAGGCCGCAAGCCACATCTTCGCCATCGACCCAGATCCTGAAGAATTGAATATGACCCAATATCTCGCGATCATCATGCGCCACAAGCGAGGCGAGACTGTCACCATCGCGGGCCAATTGGGTGATGATCTGTGCTTCTTCCGGTGTGCCAAAGGCGGCATCCGTCAGCGCGGTAATGGCCTCGGCATCGTCTTCTGTGGCCGGTCGGATCCAGAGATTGTTCATGCGAACCTCGCCCCCGCCGGAATGTTGAGACCGCGCAACAGATCAGAGGCTTCCATCGCTTTCGAGCCGGGCTTCTGCGCTTTCAACAATCGCACCGCATAGCCATCACCGCACTGAACCAGAAGCTCATCGTCTAACAGCAACCCGGGCGCTGCGCCGGGACGACCCTCTTCCTGTCGGCTCATCAGGGCTTTCATGCGGAGCGGTTCCGCCTCGCCGTCTGGCGTGTAGTGAAACCAGGCGCCGGGAAAGGGCGACAGGCCGCGGATCTGGCAATCCAGTTCAGCGGCTGGGCGCGTCCAATCAATGCGTTGATCGTCGGCAGTCACTTTATGGGCATAGATCACACCCGCTTCCGTTTGCGGCTGCGGCGTCAGCGACCCGTCCGCATAGCCGGCGAGCGCCGTGACGGCGAGGTCAGCCGCCAGTCCGGCGAGGCGGTCATGCACACTGCCCGTCGTGTCGAAGGGAAAGATCCGGGTCTGTTCCGTCGCCAGAACCGGGCCAGTATCGAGGCCCGCTTCCATCAGCATGGCCTGTACGCCGGTCATCTCATCCCCGGCCATGATGGCGCGATGGATCGGCGCCGCCCCCCGCCAGCGCGGCAGCAGCGAGGCGTGCATGTTCATACACCCAAGCCGCGGCGCATCGAGCACCGCTTGCGGCAGGATCAGACCATAGGCAACCACCACAGCGGCATCGAGGCCGAGCGCCGCCAATGCCTCTTGTTCCGGGGCTTTCTTGAGCGAGCGCGGCGTGCGCACCTCCAGACCATTTGCCTCAGCCCATTGGTGCACCGGCGTCGGGCGCAATTTCTTGCCGCGACCGGCCGGGCGTGGCGGCTGTGAATAGACGCACGCCAAGTCGTGCCCCGCCTCAGCCAGAGCGGCGAGGACCGGGACAGCAAAATCAGGGCTGCCCATAAAAGCGATGCGAAGCGGCTCAGTCATGCGCGCGCTCTAGCGTGAGATGCAAATGGGATAAAGTGCCGAGCGAATTTAAGCTGCACTCTGTTCTTTTTGCCGTTTGGCTTTCTTCACCTTGTCAACGGCGCGTTGACGCTTCAGGCGTGACAGGTGATCGATGAAAAGCGTGCCCTCGAGATGGTCCATTTCGTGCTGAATGCAGACCGCAAACAGGCCTGTCGCGACCTCTTCAATCTCATTGCCATCATAGTCGAGATAGCGGATCCGGCACTCGGTCGGGCGCTCGACTTCCTCGAACACGTCAGGGACAGACAGGCAGCCTTCTTCATACGGCGCCAGATCATCGGTCAGGGGCAGGATTTCCGGATTGACGAAGAAACGCGGATTCTTCTGATCATTCTCCTGCAGGTCCATAACTATGACCCGCAAGGGTTCACCAATCTGGATCGCGGCCAGGCCAATGCCCGGCGCGTCATACATGGTTTCCAGCATGTCATCCATCAAAGCCCGGATCTCGTCCGTGACGCCGCCTTCAACAGGCTTAGAGACTTGCTTCAGCCGGGAATCCGGCACGGTGATGATTTCGCGTATCGCCATGGCCTCCAAGTATGAGCGGATGGCTGATACGTCAATGTTTGAAGCGGTAATCCAGACGAACTCTGGGTTTACCATTTCTACGATAGAATTCCTGACGCAAGAAAGGCGGACCGAAACCTGATGGCACACGTCATACGCGAAACCGACTTGTACGCGCCGGTCAAAGACTTCCTTCAAAGACAGGGCTATGACGTGAAAGGCGAAGTCGGCGCCGTCGACGTCGTGGCTTGCCGCGGTGATGAAACGCCGGTTCTGGTCGAGTTGAAGACGACATTTTCGCTGTCCTTGTTCCACCAGGCGATTGAGCGGTTGGCGGTTTCGGACTTGATCTACGTGGCCGTCCCGCACAAATCCGGAAAAGCCTTTGCCAGGTCGCTAAAGCGCAACATCGCCCTGTGCCGAAGGCTCGGGATTGGGCTCCTCACCATTCGACTGAAAGACGGGTCCGTGTATCCGCATGTTGATCCGGGCCCATACAGTCCGCGCCGCTCTGTGGTGAAGCAGCAAAGACTGCTCAAGGAATTTGCAAAACGGGTGGGTGATCCGAATTCCGGCGGTAATACTCGCCGCGGCCTCATCACCGCCTATCGCCAGGATGCCTTGCGTTGCCTCGGCTTCCTTTCCGCGCAAGGACCAACCAAAGCCTCCCTGGTCGCCAATGCGACGGGCGTAGAAACGGCGCGCCGCATCATGTCAGACGACCATTATGGCTGGTTTGAGCGCGTCAAAACCGGCATTTATGACATCACGCCGAAAGGCAAAGCAGCGATGCGAGACTATAAGAGCGAACTCGCAAGACTGGCGGCTTAGCCAGGTTTTGAGTCCGCTAGAATATAGGCTCGGAACGCCCCAATGAACCCGCGGGCCTCACATCCTGCAAGGCACGCGAGCGTTTGGAGTTCAGGCAGCGACCTCGGTCACGAGGCCAGCCCCAACGGTTTTTCCGCCTTCGCGGATGGCGAAGCGGACCCCTTGTTTATTGTATCGCTTCTCCGACCTGCTTCAGGGCCATTTCGACTTTTGTTCGATACGATCGGCTGGTCTGTTGCTGGCTGCCATTCTCGAGCAGGACGGAAGCCGTGCCGTCGCCATTTGGCTGAAGCTCCTTGATATCCGACTTGCGTACAATGCAGGAGCGGTGGATTCGAATATGATCGTCGCTCGCCGCGTTGAGCAGCCGCTCCAATTCCGTTAGCGTCATCCGAACCAGCAGCGCTTTCCGCGCGAGCTGGATTTCGACATAATTGGCGGCCGATTTGGCGAGGCGAACCTCATCTGCATTGACGACATAGATCCGCCCACCAGAAGTCAGCGTCATTCTTCCGCTTTCTTTGGCTTCCGCGCGGCGGCCTTCCTTTTCAAGGCGCTGGCGCGCAGCAAATCGGCCAAACCAGAAAATCGAAGTGAGCAACAGGAATGTGTAGGCATCTTTCTGCAGCTCATAGACCCAGATCAGCGGCTGATCCAAACCGAATACATATCGTCCTTCGAATAAAAGCGGCCATCCGAGTTTTCTCAACAGGACCATTGTCAGCACATGAACCGTGCCAAAGACGATGAACCCAAAGCCAAAACCGACCAGCGAACCGCGCCACGACTCAGCGTTCAGAGGAAAGCGCGTCAGCAACGCCGGGACCAACAGCGCCAAACCAGCAACCACGATATGGCTGGTGAACTGAACAAACCAGAATTGTAAGGCCGGTTCTCCCGTTTCGGCGCGAATGGCATCAATCTGTGAGGTGATGGACAGCGTTATCCAGGACAAGAATGTAAACACCAGAACCAGTTGGTAACTGGCGCGGTCTGCCTGCTTTTCCGCGACAAGATCATCAGACATGGACTTCATGTTTTGCCTATGCCCCGTCAGCATCAAAAAGCGCAAGAGCAGACCCTATGAAATTCATCCCAGGCGCCTGCATTTCGTCCCAAGCGTATCAAACTTGTCCCGCCCTCCTGTCAGCCACCCCTTTGTGGATGACCACAATAACCCTGTTGCCGATACGGATCGAACAGATCAGGAGCCACGATAATGACGACACCAACGCCGCGCCGATATGACCTCGACTGGCTTCGTATAATCGCGTTCGGCCTATTGATTTTCTATCATATTGGCATGTTCTATGTGAGCTGGGATTTTCATGTGAAGAGTGTTCATGCCGGTCCGGACATTGAGCCACTGATGAAGCTGATCAATCCCTGGCGCATGACTGTCCTGTTTATCATCTCGGGCGTCGCCTTGCGCTTCGCAATAGACAAGGCACCCATTGGCCGATTTGCCTGGTCGAGATTCTGGCGGCTCTTTTTCCCGCTGGCGTTCGGCGTTCTTGTAATCGTCGCGCCTCAATCCTGGTTGGAACTCATCGAGAAAGGGGAGACCACAGCCAGCTTCTGGACGTTCTATGGAGACTATCTGTCCGCGAGCTCAGATTATTCGATCATTCTGCCGACCTGGAACCATCTTTGGTATGTCGCGTATCTGATCATTTACACGTTCATTTTGATCGCCCTCTATCCCCTGGTCACACGATTTTCGCAAAACATGACAGTGTTGGAGTCCAGAACGCCGATCTTGTTCATCGCCGTGGCATTGGTTCCGGTCGGCATTTTCGCCCTGCATGAGCTTTGGCTAAGCGAGCTGCTTCCCTCAACGCATGCCCTGGTTGATGATTGGGGCAATCATGCGCTCTATTTTCCATTTCTGTTATTTGCTTTCCTGGCCGCGAAGTCGGAACGAGTTTGGCGGATAATTGATCGGCTTTTTGCACCTGCGCTCTTTGCAGTCGTACTTCTGGCGGCTTGGCAGATTTTCGTCTGGTCATTGAGCGAAGCAGATATGCGCGATGTCCCCTATATCGAAACGATCGCCAGCGCGCACCTGATGGTTGTACCAATTTATGCCTGGGCCTGCATTCTGACGGCGTTCGGTCTGGTTCGACGCTTTGCCAATCAACCGGGTCGCGCGCTCAGCTATATGACCGAAGCGATTTTTCCCTGGTACATTCTGCACCAGACTTTCATCGTGATGTTCGGATTTTGGTTCACCCGCCAGGGCTTGTCGCCTGTCCTGGAGTTTTCATTGGTCACAGCTTCGACCTTTGCAGGCTGCTTGATTGCGCATGAATATATCATCCGTAGATCCTCTTTCCTGCGCCCATTGTTTGGCCTGAAAAACCCCCAAAACCCAAAGGTCCAACGGTCAGAATCGGCGACCGTGAAATCAGTGTGATTGAATAGAGCTCCCAGTATGAAAAGCCAATTCTGCCGCGCTTGACCGTTTCACGCCTTGGCTTTCTTGATCAGCTCGAGCTGAGACCCGGTCCCGGCATCGGCGGTGGTTTCAATCCGTTTCGGCTCCGGCATCGGCTTGTCCGGCGGTGCGATGGAAAGCTCTTCAAATTTACGCATGGTCGGCATGACGCGCTTGTCGAGGGAACTGTTCATTGCATTGAAATGCCCGACTGACGAATTTAGCGCCTTGCCAAGCTTCTCGATATGCTCCGCCATCTTGGCGATCCGCTCATAGAGTTGCTGACCCAGTTGCGCCGCCTCGCGGGCATTCTGGGTCATTTTTTCCTGGCGCCAGACATAAGCCACGGTCTTGGCCAGGCCGATCAGGGTTGACGGCGTGGTGACGATGACATTGCGAGAATAGGCGCGCTCCAGCAGGTCAGGGGCGAATTCCAGGGCCGCAGCAAAGAAATTCTCACCCGGGATAAACATGGCGACAAAGTCGACGCGCTCATCCAGATTGGCCTGATAGCGTTTCGAGGCCAGCGTATCGACATGGCGCTGAACATTGGTCGCATGCGTCTTCAGATGGACATTGCGCTGGGTCGGATCCTCGGCCGAGGCGGCGGCCATATAGGCTTCCAGCGAGACTTTGGAATCCACCACGATCTGGCGTCCGCCCGGCAGGTGAATGACTGCGTCCGGGCGTTGTCGACCCTCCTCGGTCTGGTCACTGACCTGTTCGTCAAAATCGCAATGCGCGGACAGGCCGGCCTGTTCCATGACATTGCGAAGCGTCATCTCGCCCCAGCGTCCACCGCCTTTTGGCGCGGTCAGCGCGTTGACCAGTTTGCCCGTCTCGGTCGTGTTGCGATGCAGGCTCTCGCCAATCGCCTTGACCTGTTGCTGGATCGCCGACTTGTCCTCGGCGCGGACTTTTTCAATGTCCGCGACGCGTTTCTTGAATTCCGTGAAATTGTCGCCGATCGGCTTCATCAGCTCTTTCAGTTCGCCCTTGGCGCCTTCGCGGTGTTTCTCGAACGTCTCATTCGCCAGTTCGACAAATTGCGACTGCGCCTGTTTCATCACTTGTTGCGCCAGCGCGCTGAATTCCTCGCGCTGTTTCGCGGTCTGCCCCTTTAGTTCCGCCAGTTCCAGCTTGGCCGCTTCGGCCAACCCGCGCTGACGCGCCAGTTCCAGCTCCGAGTGATTGAGGTCGGCTTCCATTTCGGTACGAGTCGCCCGCTCGCGCGTGAATTGCTCATTCAGGCGATAGACTGCAGCCGCCAGTCCAAGCGCCACGACAATCGCGATCAAGTGAATGAGGTCGAGCCCCGTTTCGCCGATTTGAATGATTGGATCCATATTTCATCCTATACCCGATTCGGTCTAGAACATATGCAGAACTTTGTCGAGACTGAGACGGCTGATTTCAGTCCTCGGATTTCGCAAATCGCGCCGCCAGAAGCCAGGAAAACCCGGTAATCACGACGGTCGCGCCAATCATCCAGAGCGGATGCGGAATGGCGTAAAGGGTCAATCCCGCCATAGCGAGCATGACAATGGCGACCACAGCCGCGGGCCAGGCCTTGCGACCTGACAGCACGACGCCGACCAGGCCGCCGCCAAACGTGCCAAGGCCCCAGGCGATCAGGACCGCGATCTTCGCGCCCAGCGGGATCTGATCCATGATCGCGGCAAGCTGTTCCGGGTCGCTGAGATCGACGCCCTCTGGCGGCGGGAAGATCATGTGCCCGGCCGCTTCGGCAACAAACACGATGACGATAGCGGCAATCACGCCAGCTATGCCCGCAAACGCAGATCTCATCATGACCTAACCTCCCCAAGTTTTTAGGGAGTGTGACCGTCTATGATCAAACTGGCAAGATGGCCTAGACGTTGAACCGGAACAGCATGACATCGCCGTCCTGGACGACATAGTCCTTGCCCTCTGCACGCATCTTGCCGGCATCCTTGGCGCCCGTCTCGCCATTATTCGCGACATAGTCGTCAAAGGCGATGGTTTCGGCGCGGATAAAGCCTTTTTCGAAATCACCGTGAATGACACCGGCCGCTTGCGGCGCTGTGGCCCCCTGACGGATGGTCCAGGCGCGGGATTCCTTCGGCCCGGCAGTGAAATAGGTTTGCAAGCCGAGCAAGGCATAACCTGCATGGATCAGCCGGTTCAGGCCCGGTTCTTCCAGCCCCATCGTTTCCAGGAATTCCGCCTGTTCTTCAGCCTCGAGCTGAGAAATTTCCGCCTCAATCTGGGCCGAAATGACGACCGCCTCGGATCCTTCTTCAGCGGCATAGTCGAGCACGCGCTGTGAATATTCATTGCCCTCCGCGGCGCTGTCCTCATCGACATTGGCGACATAGAGCACCGGCTTGGCGGTCAGCAGCTGCAACATATTCCAGGCCTTGCACTCCTCGTCATCAATATCAGCGCGCCGGGCGGGTCGGCCTTCATTCAACTCGGTCAGCGCCTTGTCGATCAAGGCCACTTGCGCCTTGGCTTCCTTTTCGCCGGAATTGGCTTTCTTGACCCAGTTCACCTTGCGTTTTTCCAGGCTTTCCAGATCCGCCAACATCAATTCCGTCTCGACCACTGCGAGGTCTGCCAGCGGGTCAATCTTGCCGGAGACATGGGTGATGTCATCATCCTCAAAACAGCGCAGCACATAGATGATCGCGTCCGTTTCGCGAATATTGGCGAGGAATTGATTGCCCAGCCCTTCGCCTTTGGAGGCGCCTTCGACCAGACCCGCAATATCGACAAAATTCATCCGCGCCGGGATGATCTCTTTCGATCCGGCAATTGCGGCCAGCCGGGCCAGGCGCGGCTCGGGCACCGCCACTTCGCCAACATTTGGCTCAATCGTACAGAACGGATAGTTCGCCGCCTGCGCCGCGGCGGTTTGCGTCAGCGCATTGAACAGAGTCGACTTGCCGACATTGGGAAGTCCGACGATTCCGCATTTAAAACCCATACTGGTCTCCGAAGCATTTCTGCCGGGGGCTTAGCGCATTTTCTGGCGAACACCAGAGGGATTTCTCTCCTTAAACTGGAATCTACTGGAAAACCGGCCAAGGGGCTGTAAACTAAGCGTTAACCAGGAGGGGACCGAATGGCCCGATACGACGTCTTTCTCGTCAGCACGCTTGCCGATCGCGCAAAAGCGGAGCTGATCGTGCGCCGTCTGCGAGCGCTGAAATTCAAAGTCCGCCACGACAAGAAACGCGAGCACACAACGCCAACGCCGAAAGACTATCGCGATGCCGATAATTCTCAGTCGGTGTTGGTCCTGTGGTCAAAGGAAGCTTGTGATACCAGCAAAAGCGACAGCGATTGGGTCCACGCCATTGCACATCATGCCCGGTCGAAAGACGGGGTCCTGCTCCAGGTTGGGCTCGACAAGTCCGTCCCGGATGAACCCTTTGCGGCCGACAAGCGATATAGCGTATCCGGTATGGGCCCGCGCAAACTGGTCAATGGCTATTATGACCTGGTCGACGAATTAGGCCGACGCGACGGGCGCAAGGATCTGCGCGCCTGGATCGATCTGCCGCCCCGCGACAAGGACGCCAAGGAGGCGTGGAAGAAAGCCCATCCGACCGATCCGCTCTCTGTGGTGAAGAAACCGGCGACCAAGGCAAAGGCCAAGCCGAAAGCGCCCGCACCTCAACCAGCTGCCGAAACGACCGCCAAACCGGTGCGCAAGGTGCCGCCTCTGGTCATCAACCCGCCCAAGCCGACGCCGGTCGAGCCGATCAATGTCGGACGCGTCATTCTGATTGCGGTAGCGCTGGTCATCCTCATCATGCTGGTGATGAGCGCCTCCATGCGGACGCGGGCCGGCTTGCCCGCCACCGCCGGGGCCACCGGGCCGTTTCTCGCGGAACAATGTCCGCCAGGACAAATCCCGTCAGATCTGCTCGATCCGGAAACGCGGCCGCCGCTGGAACCGGGTCCGATCATCGACGATACCAGCGATTAAGGACCTATCTGGCCTGTTTGGGATCGTGCTTGGGGGCTGGCGCAAGCCGCATGACTTCAGTCTGAAAGCGCTCATCATTACGTTCGAACAGCAAGGGCAGGGCCTTTGAGCACGCCCCGATCAGAGCATCGCGCCAGACTTCATCAGCCTTGGAAAAGTCAGACAGCACGTACGGCATGACCCGTGACTTGTCGCCAGGATGGCCAACACCCATGCGCACCCGGCGGACGTCTGCCCCAACATGCGCAATCATCGAACGAATGCCATTATTGCCGGAATGACCGCCGCCGCGTTTGACCCGCATCCGGCCTGGCGCCAAATCGATCTCATCGTGGAAGATGGTCACGTCCTCAGCGCTCAACTTGTAAAATTTGATCGCCGCCTGGGCCGCGCGGCCCGTTTCATTGTAAAACGTTTCCGGCTTCATCAGCAGCACTTTTTCGCTGCCAATCCGGCCTTCGCAGACCTGGGACTGGAATTTCGAGCGCCAGGGCCCGAAGCCATGATCGGCGGCCACCGCATCGAGCACCATGAATCCGAGATTGTGCCGATTGCGCAGATATTTCGGCTCTGGATTTCCCTGTCCAACAAGAATGTGCATGACTGGCTCTTCGCTGTCTTCCCCGCCTGAATCAACAATGGCGGAATGGCCGCGAAGCCATCCCGCCACCAAATTGATCAGAGTTTTGATCACTCTTCTGCGTCGTCACCGTCGCTCTGCTTGGTCGCTTCGACTTCGTCAGCCTCTGGTGCTTCTGTTTCTTCATCCTCAACATCGGCAGAGATACCGCGGCCAACAATCGAGGCGATGGTGAAGTCGCGATCGGTAATGGTTGGCTCGGCGCCGTCTGGCAGGTTGATGTCAGAGATTTTGACATTGTCACCAATGTCGAGACCGGTGAGATCAGCATCGAGTGCGTCCGGAATGCTGTCAGCGCGCACGTTCAGCTCAACCGCAAAGCGAACAATGTTCAGGGCGCCGCCTTTCTTGAGGCCTGGCGAGTCTTCCTCATTCAGGAAGTTCACGGTGACTTCAACGGTAATGATCTGGTTTTTCTTCACCCGGAACAGATCGACATGCTGGGGCTGATCGGTCACAGGGTGCATCTGGATCGCTTGCGGAATCACCATTTGCTTTTTGCCGTCATGGACCAGCGTCGCCGTGGATGACAGGAACTGACCGGTATTGATCGCCTTGGTCACTTCATTCTGCTTGAGATTGATCGCAACGGGATCTTCGCCGCCGCCATACAGAACGCCGGGCACCATGCCCAGCCGACGGGCTTCACGCGCGCCGCCCTTGCCAGTGCGCTCACGCACGGTGACGTTAAATACGATATCTTGAGACATATTCTTTCCTTTCGCCCTGAAGTCCGCCCCAATTCGAGTTTGGGGTAACAGCCTGACAGGTACGGCCTCGCGCCGCCCTTTCTTCAAGGCGCTGCCTATACGGGAAAGCCGATAGGCCCGCAACACCTAATCCACACGTCACTTGACTCTCGGTAAGTGACAGGCGTAGTTTTACATATGTAGCACCCTGGAGGCGATGCCATGGCGAATCCGAACCCGTCCGAACTCGTGATTTTGAAATATCTTTGGAATAGCGGCGCGAAAACCGCGCGGCAATTACACGAAGCGGTCGGCCCCTCACAGGATTGGCAACTTTCGACCACACGCACCGTGCTCGGCCGAATGGAAGCCAAAGGCTGGGTCAAGCGCAATGGCGATGTTGATCCGGTCACGTTCGAACCGCTTCTGGATCGGGTTGAAACGCTCGGCACGCTGGTGCGCCATCTGGCCCGCAAGGTCCTTGACATGGATGGTCCGATCCCGGCCACCATGTTCGCCGAAAGCCCGCACCTTTCGGATGATGAGCTCGATGAGCTGGATCAAATCATCAATGCTGCGGAAGCCCGTAAAAACGGAGAATAGAGTATGTCAGCCCTCTGGTTCATCGCGTTTTCGTTGATCTGGACGGGGTTGTTAGCGGGGGGAGCTCGATTTCTGAGCCGGGAACCCGTTCCAGCCCGGTTCGCGCACACAATCTGGCGGGGTGCTGCCCTGTTAGCTTTTCTACCTTGGGTGATTGCCGGCATATACGCCCTCATTCCCAGCCCGATGGCGACCCCAATCCCGGACCTGCCTTATATTGGCGGCGCCGCGGAAGCCCTGTCGACCACCGCGGCGGTACAGGCCGCAAATGACGCCTCCACGGTGCCTTTCATCGCCATTCTACTAACGGGTCTTCTGGTCGGCGGCTGGCTGGTTCGGATCGGCATCAATGCCCTGTGCCAGGCACGTCTTCAAAACATCAAGAAACTGGCGACCCCGAATGACCATGTCCGCGCCGATCAATGGGCGCGCATGCTCGGTCTGCGCCAGACCCCGAATACAGCCAGCATCCCGCATGGGTCACCCTTCCTGGCCGGTATTCGCCAGCGCACGATTTACCTGCCAGAGGCGATTTCGGATCAGCGCGATGCCGACATCATCCTCGCGCATGAATGTACGCACATAGCCCGCGGCGACTTGATCACGCGCCCGTTTGAGCGGTTCGTGGCGGACTTTTTCTGGTTCTCGCCCTTTGCCTGGATGATGCGCCGGGAGCTCGATTACTGGCGCGAAGCTGCCACCGATGAGCAAACCGCACAGCTGACCGGCGATAATGTCGCTTATGCACGAGCCCTCGCCAAGACCGCGCGCGTGACGCGGCCGCATCCGACCCAGGCGCTGCCTGTGGCCGCCTTCATCCTGCCGCGACATGAAACGCTGAAAAAACGTCTGACCCAATTGCTGGAGCGCGGTTCGCGCAAGCCGCGTCAGCGTCTGGCCATTCTCGCCCTGGCAGCAGGCCTGGTCCTGGCGCCCCTGTCGCTCGCGCACGCCACCTCGGCGGTCAGCGGCAGCGTCTTCAAGCACGCGATTTTCGTCGACTCCTGGGCCAGTGTCAGCGTCCCCTTCGGCAAGATCTACTATCCCGGCGAGGCCGAGACGAAGTGGCATTATGGCGTCGATATCAAAGCCAAGAAGGGCACCGCCCTGCACAGTCCGGCCGAAGCCAAGGTTCTATGGACCGGCAAGAAGGACGGCTATGGCTATACAATCGATATTGAGCTGAAAGACGGCCGCAAGATGCGCTTCTCTTCTCTCTACAAGATCCTGGTCGAAAAGGGTGAGATCCTTAAGCCAGGCGACGTGATCGGAAAGGTTGGCAGCTCTGCGAAAGACTCGACGGGACCGCATCTGCACCTGGAAGTCTATCATCATGGCGAGCATCTCGATCCGCTCGAGGTCAAGGGCCTGGTGATCTATGAGGACTGTTGCGAAACCTGACCCGTCTCGCCGGTTAATAAGATCTTTCCGTGATCGCTTAAATTTTTCTAATTCGCCTTTCCCTGCTGCGCGTGTTTGCATTCGCGCAGCAGAAGGAGTGTGTGATGGCAAGACGGCTGAAATGGGCGATTCTGAGCGTGGGCTGTGCCGCACTCCTACCCTTCACGCAGGCGCAAGAGGTGCCCTCGACCAGCGATATCGCCTTCACGCACCCGGTTCTCAAGACCGCCAAAAAGACTTCTCCCTTCGGCGTACGCAAGGATCCATTCAGAGATCGCATGAGCTGGCATGGCGGCATTGACCTTGGCGCCGCCTGGGAATCGATGATCCACGCTCCGGCTAACGGTGAAGTCGTCTATGCAGGCATCAAAAGCGGCTATGGCAAGATGATTGATCTGAAAGTCTCGGACGGCTGGGTCATCCGATTCGCGCATATGAAAGACCTTGCCGTCACCGAAGGCGAAACCGTGGAATCGGGCACCATACTTGGCGAAATTGGCAGCACTGGCCGCGGCGCAGGCCCGCATTTACACCTCGAAACGCGGTATCGCGACAAACAGTACAATCCCGAATTGATCGAACGCCTGATGCTATTCGAAACAGATTCTGACTAAGCCTAGTCGAACAGTTTCGAGACACTCTCATTATTGGCAATCCGCCGGATCGCTTCGCCCAGCAGCGGCGCCACCGACAGAACCCGCAATTTCTTCGATTTGAGATCCTCATCGCGCGGCTGGATCGAGTTGCAGATCACCAGCTCGTCCATCACCGACTTGTCGACTCGCGAAACAGCATTATTCGACAGCACGCCATGGGTGATATAGGCGCTGACGGAGACCGCACCTTCTTCTTTCAGGGCAGCGGCGGCATTGACCAGGGTGCCGCCTGAATCGCAAATATCGTCGACCAGAATACATCGCCGCCCTGAGACATCACCGATGATGTTCATCACTTCCGACTTACCGGCTTCCGGACGACGTTTGTCGACAATGGCCAGATCGGCGCGGATCCGCTTGGCAAAGGATCGGGCCCGAACCACGCCGCCGACATCAGGCGAGACAACCATCAGGTTTTCATTCGCCATACGGCGGCGGACATCATCTACCATAACCGGTAATGCCACCATATTGTCCGTTGGAATGTCAAAAAAGCCCTGAATCTGGCCAGCATGGAGATCCATGGTGAGAACGCGATCAGCGCCCGCCGCGGATATAAGATTGGCTACCAGTTTCGCAGAAATCGGCGTCCGGCCATCCGTTTTGCGATCTTGTCGCGCATAGCCGAAATACGGGATCACCGCGGTAATCCGCGCCGCCGAGGCGCGTCGGAGCGCATCGATGCAGATCAGCAATTCCATCAGATTGTCATTCGCCGGTCGCGACGTGGACTGGATGATAAAGACGTCTTCGCCGCGGACATTTTCATTGATCCGCACGAAAATCTCATTGTCGGCGAAATTCTTCACTTCCGCATCGGTCAGCGGACAATCCAGATGATCCGCAATCGCCTCTGATAGAGGTCGATTTGCATTGCAGGAAATCAGTTTCATGAGTCAGCCGCCTTCGCCCATTAGCACCTGCCCTCGCATAAAGACGAAGGCCGCGTGAGTCGCAAGGTGACTCTTCTGTGACGCCCTGCCTTTT
>JBCCZH010000022.1:0-17319 GCA_039188075.1 Pseudomonadota bacterium | reverse complement strand
CCAAGCACGGTCGCGCCGAGATGCTGTGGATGAAGGTGCGCCAGCGCGCCCTTCCCTTGTTTACCGATGCCGCGGGGCGTGCGGCAGGCGTCGACAATATAGGCTTCGGCCATCAGACTGCTCCTGTCAGTTGGAATACAGACTTGATATGCTTGACGTGCGCGTCAACGACAAGCCGTGACCCTGCGTGATTGGCCGTTACGGAAAGCGAATTTGATCAGACTTTGTCGGCCTTGCCGCCTTTGAGAATGAACCGGCGGTCGCAATACATGCACTCGACCATGTCATCCGAGCCCATTTCATACCAGACGAGCGGATGGCCCAGCGCGCCGCCACCACCATTGCACGAGACTTTGCGCTCCACGACATAAATCGTCTCTGGTTCTTTGAAGGACGGGGCATTTGACATTGGCAGGCTCTCTATCTCTTCCCGGCATGTGCGCGATATTGGTCTCGTGATCGCTGACTAGGCCGCACCGGGAGACACGTCAATGTGGCTCTGCGCCGCCCGGTATCTGTGCAATGTATGAAATAAAAACCTTGAGCGAATCCGGGCACGCCACCTATATCGGTCAGCCTGACCGGACGGAGTCCCTATGAACATACCCGATTACGCCATTGAAGCCATTGGTCTGGAAAAGACGTATCGCGCTTCGGGCAAACTCCCGGATATGCGGGCACTGAAAGGCATCGACCTGAAAATCAAGCGCGGCTCGATCTTTGGCCTGCTGGGCCCGAACGGCGCCGGAAAGTCGACTTTTATCAATATCCTGGCCGGCCTGGTCACCAAGACAGGTGGAAAGGCGAAAATCTGGGGGCTCGATATTGATGACCACCCACGTTCATCACGCGCGGCGATCGGCGTGGTGAATCAGGAAATCACCATGGACCCGTTCTTCACGCCGCTCCAGGCGCTGGAGTTGCAGGCGGGATATTATGGCGTCCCCAAATCCGAACGCCGTAGCCTCGATATTCTCACCGCCGTCGGTCTGGATGATAAGAAAGACGCTTATGTCCGGCAATTGTCCGGTGGCATGAAGCGCCGCCTGATGGTGGCCAAGGCGCTGGTCCACAATCCGCCAGTTCTGATCCTCGATGAGCCGACCGCCGGCGTCGATGTGGAATTGAGGCGATCGCTTTGGGCCTATGTCCGCGAGCTGCACGCCAATGGCACCACGATCATTCTCACGACACATTATCTCGAAGAAGCCGAAGAGCTGTGTGACGAGATTGCGATTATCAGCCATGGCGAAGTCCTGGCCCAGGAACCAACGCCGCAGCTACTGTCGCGTCTCGATCAAAGGCTGCTCAAAATCACACCGAAGGCGCCTCTAATCGAATTGCCGGACGCCCTGTCTGATCTAAACGCTGTGATCGCCGAAGATGGCGTGCTGAATATCACTTTTCGCAGTTCAGAAACCGGCATGGGGCGGCTGCTTGAGCGTGTCCGCGAAGCCGGGATCGGGGTTGCCGATCTGTCGACCGAGCAACCCAACCTGGAAGATGTATTCGTCGCCATGACGACGGAAGCCGCCTAAGCGCCTTTCACGAGCCGCAGCTCGATACGCTTCAATTCACGCAGGACGTTTAACAGGTTCATCCGCATCCAGAACCAGACCTTGATCAGGCCTACAGCCAGGCTCATCCAGCCGAAAAAGACGCCCCAGATAATCACCATTTTCAGCTCTTCGGCCATGAACATGTTATAGCCGGCCCAGATCGAAAGCGCGAAAAAGACAAAGCTGAACACAACCGCGAACGCGGTCCAGTAACGCAAAGGACCACTGAACGTCATGCCCAATTGCTGGAACAGGCCGACATCCTCCTCAAGCTCCTTCAGGAAGGCTTCATCATCAGCGCTCAGGCTGGTCAAAAGACGATCTTCAAAACTACTCATCAGGTCTCTCCTTTCAGACAAGATTTCAAATGTTGGCGCGCATGAAAGATGCGCGATTTGGCGGTTCCGATTGGAACGCCGGTGACGGCGGCAACCTCATTCAGACGGAGCCCTTCGCCGAAGAACAGGATCGCGGCGAGCCGGTGATCATCGCTCAAGCCAGCCAGGGCCTGATCAATCTCCACCTGCAGTTCACCGCGCGCCGGCTGACTGGGTTCAGGCGCGGCGTCGAGCGGCGCGGTGCGAAGCCGATCCGTCTGCACCTTGCGGATTCGATCGGCGCATTTGCGGCGCAAGATGCCAAACGCCCAGCCTGGAAACATGGCGGGATCTGACAGACGCGGCCATCCGCGGCATATGCCGGCCCAGGCCTCCTGCACCGCCTCTTCCGCTTCATTGCGATCGGCCAGCAGCCGCATCGCCGTCCGCATCAGACGCGGATACCATCGCGCCGCCAGTCGATTGGCCGCACGACGATCCCCGGACCGCGCCAGGGTGACGAGATATTCGTCAAATACGCGCTGGGTCTGTTTCGCCGCCATGCATTGTCTCCCACTGGCTTGCATAGTGATAGTCGGCCTAGAGGCCAAAAAGGTTCACCTTCACGCTGAGACAGGCCTTAACGCGGGCGCGCAATCCGATAACAGGGATCCTGTCGAACATTCAGGAGGCGAGCCTTTGGACTATCAAGATGTTGTAATGGGACGTCGCAGCATACGCGGCTATCAGGACAAACCCGTGCCCAAGGCGCTGATCCGGGATGTGCTCGAAATGGCCATGCGGGCCCCAACCTCACTGAATACACAGCCCTGGAATTTCTATGTCGTCACCGGCGACCCGCTGGACCGGATCCGCAAGGGCAATGTCGAGCGCAATCTCGCGGGCGTTCCGGATTCGCGAGAGTTTCGCGGCGGACCCGGCTATGAAGGCGTCCATCGCGAACGCCAGATCGGCATTGCCATCCAATTGTTTCAGGCCATGGGCATTGAGCGCCACGACAAGGAGAAACGCCAGGACTGGGTCTTGCGCGGGTTTCGCCAGTTTGATGCACCGGTCTCGATCGTCGTGACCTATGACCGATCCATCCATGGTTCGGACATTGCGCCCTTTGATTGCGGCGCGGTGGTCAATGCCCTGGTCAATGCGGCCTGGTCGAAAGGGCTCGGCTGCGTCATCAATTCGCAGGGGATCATGCAATCGCCGGTCGTCCGGGAACATGCCAGCATTCCCGACGATCAGGTCATCATGATCTGCGTCGCCATGGGCTGGCCAGATGACAGTTTCCCCGCCAATGCCGTTGTATCGACCCGCAAGTCCGTCGACGAAGGCGCGGTCTTTGTCGGCTTTGACGATTAGGTTTTCGCCGCTGCGGCCTTCACGATCAGGTCTTCAATCCAGGGCAGATGCTCGCGACCAACAAAGATCTGATCCTGAATGACATAACCCGGCGCCCCGACAATGCCGACCTCGTCCGCATGATCCAGCGCTGAGTCGAGCGCCTCCGAGACCTCGGCTTTTGAAATCGCGGCTGGCCGTCCCAGGTCTGCCAGAATTTGTGCGATCGTGTCAGGATCATCGAGATTGGCATGATCTTGCCAATAGGCATGAAATGCCGCCTGAATGAACGGCAGACGATCGCCGGTCCAGGTTGCCAGAATTCCAAGCGCCAGATCCGTTGAGCCGAGCTCAGCTGGAAAGGCCAACGCAATGCCCTGATGGCTAGCATACTTGATCGCCTGTTCGCGCAAAGCCGCGGCGCGGACCCGGCGATGACTTTCGCCTACCGTCTCTTCCTGACCGAGCTTGGGAACATCTCGTTCGACCGTCCGAAACAGGCGCCAGTCAATCTCCAAGCCATGCCGCTTGGCCAGTGCAAGTGTTGGCGCCATGGCGAGATAGGCAGACGGTGATTTGAAATCGATATAGAGGGTCAGCATCAGGCAATCTCGTAAGCAATGTCAGGGGCCACGCCCTGGCGACCGGTCAGGGCCCAGCGCAAGTATGGAATATGCTCTCGCCCGAACAGGATCTCATCGCCGAGCACATAAGTCGGGACGCCAAAAATACCGTTTGGGTGGAATTGCGGCTGCAGCTCATCATGCAAAGCCCGCCCTTCGCCTTCCACATAAGCGCGGAAGCCTTCAGTACTCACCCCCGCTCCTTGTAAGCAGGCCTCGACGACACTGATGTCTTCAATATCAAGCTCACGCCGCCAGAATGGCGGATAGACCGCCTCGAAATACGCGGCCAACCGATCACGTGCCTCACGCATGACCCACAGGATGCCAATGTTCGGCAAAGAAGAGTCCCAGATCTTCTCGGTGCCCTTCAGGATCAATCCCTGCCGCTCAGCATAGCGGCGCGCGTCGCGATACGAATAGCGGATCGCATTCCAGGTGCGCTGGCTTCGCCCTTCAGAGGCAACCACTTTACCTTCCTTCTTCTTCGCCGACCCGAGATAGCTCGGAATATCCAGGGTCAGGGGCCGCCACTCAAATTGCAACCCCAGTTCCCCCTCCAGTGCCAGCGTCGGTCGGATCGCCACGAAGGCATAAGGGCTTTTGATATCAACATAGACAATCAGCGGCGCGTCGCTCTTCAACACGTGCATGCGAGACCCTCCCGGTACAAAAAACGGGTCTGCCTCATCTCCCCAAGGGACGTCAAACCGACCTGACGCGATGTGAAGGCGACCAGGCGCGGGAAGCGCCTGGTCGCGAAGATGGGACTAGAAGGCTTTTTGCCATCCCAGCGTGAAGGTCAGATCCGTTTCCAGCTGCGGTCCGTTCAGGTCGCGATGCAGCGGCAGACCAATCTCGGCCGCGATCCGATGCCCCTTCTGCCAGCCGGTTTGGCCCGCCAGGTTTATACCGGCCAGAACTTCCAGCGTCTCGCCGCCATGATTGTCAGGATCCGCGGTCTGAACCGGCGCCGTGATGACGGGATCACTGCCTTCAATCTGACCCGCAGATCGTCCTTTCAGTCGCCCGGAAAATGAAATCCAGGGCTGCGGCTCAAAGGCCAGCCAGGCCGTCGCTTCCGCAACATCACCAAGCGTGTAGCCTTCATCATTCTCATCCAGACGCAGAATGGCAGAGGCCTGCGCCCCATAGCTCCACCGGCCGGTTCGCGAGCGCGCGGTCAGGGAGGGTTTCAGATCAAACGTCCCGGATCCAAGCTGCATTGGATACGGCAAGCGCGGGCTGGGCGTCGTGCCCATGGGGGTCAGGATCTGATCGCTCTCCGTGATTGACCCGGTCGGCAGTGAGACCGCAAGGCCAAGATTGATCTGGCGGTGTTCATAGCTACCGTCATCAAGGCCGATAATCGCTCCGATCGTGGTGTCGCCAATACCGGCGGTCTCGGTGGTGAACTCACCAAGACGAGTGGTCCCGGCAGCGCCCTGGAACGTGATATGATCCATTTCCAGATCCACATACATGCCCATGGCCATCAGGGTGATCCGGTCGCTCAGCCCGTACATGCCACCAACCATGTGCATTTGCATCGGCATATCGATCGGAACGACACGCAGGGTTGGCGGGGACATGGGTGGGTTGGCGAACGGATTGGCTACGGTCGTAACGATGTCTTCCGGAGAGATTGAATCGGTGCCGTCCCGGTTACCGGACATGTCCATATACATGTAGCGATAGGACAGCATCCACTCGCCCTTCTTGTGGCGATGATCGGCCATGACTCCGATCGGGGCATGGTCAGTGGCGTAAGTTACGTTGCCGCCATCGCCTTCATGGGCCATGGCAGGCAGGGCTGAGCACAGCAAAGCAGCGCCCGCTAATAGTCTGAATTTCATTGATTTTCTCACAAAGCAAAAGGCGCGCCTGGGCGCCGGACATAATTATGCAGAGGCTTTGTCAGAAACGGGCGGTCCATTTGGCGGGGCGCCGGGCCAAAGAGGTGAACGCGGAAATACGAACACAAGGGCGGGTCCTGTGGCCGCGATCGCATGGCGCAATGTCACGTCGATGACAGGTAGCGGCACAAAAAGAATGGCGGGTATTGGCGCACAATCACCGCAGCACGTATCTTCGGTTTCCTCGGCGGGCTCACCCGGCAAATGCATCTGGACAGCGCGCTCAGCGCCAGTGCTGCAGAGCATCAGCTCGATTGTATCACCATGCGAGATTTTCAGGTGCGCCTGCGCGCCATTGGCGAGATAGGCCACACTTGCCAAAGCCAGGATCAGGAGCCGGAAGATGCTCAGAACGCGCATAAAGCTCCCCTAGTCCGTTCGAGCCAAGGCGTCGCTGCGGCGCTTTGTCAAACGCGACGTGGAAAATGAAAAGGCTGTCATGCGGCGACTGATGTCGATGGGCCGCGCGTTCAAGGGCCGCAACCAGTCCCTGCGCGCCGGACGATGACGGATACAACATTACCAATTCGTATTCTTGTCATCGCATATCATTCCGTCCAAACCGTGGGGACTGCGTTGAAAATTTAGCTTTTTGACCAGGATTACGACTCTCAATGCATCCAAAATCCAGACAGAACCCGTGCGCGTTGACGCGGGTCCTAAAGTGGCCGCTTGTCATTTGCACAAGTGCGTGCGCGCCCTATGCGTTGGCGCAGGAGATCTCGACAGAGACGACTGAGCCGTTGACCACATCCACCATCGCCGATGGCGCACCAAGCGACATCACCATCACGGAGGATGGCTCGATCGAGCTCACGGGCGTCGAAGGACAAGTCGCCGTGACCATGGATAGCGACAATAACATTACGCATGATGGCAGTATTCTGATCGAGGATACGAACAACGTGACCGGGATCGTCCTCGAAGCTGATCGAACCGGCGATTTGACCATGAGCGGCAGCATCAGCCTGATTGAAGACTATACGCGTGAGGATACAGACGATGATGATGATGATGACGGTCCGTTGGCCATCGGGGAAAATCGCGTCGGCATCCGTCTCGAGAGCGGCGGCACGCATACCGGGGATATCAATCTGCAAACCGGATCTACGATTACGGTTGAAGGCAATCAGTCGGCGGGGATCCTCCTCGGATCCAATCTCGATGGGGCTTTGACGATTGACGGTATCATTAGCGTCCTCGGCGAGGACACAATCGGGATCGAAATTGAGGACGGCGTCAGCGGCGATGTCCTCATCAGCAGCACCGTGAGCGCACAAGGCGCCAATGCGCGTGGGGTCAGTATCGATGGCAGTGTAGGTGGCAATCTCACGGTCGAAAGCTCAATCGTTGCGACCGGTTTCACCGATACTGGCGAGACAAACTATCTCCCGCCACTCGAAATCGAAGAAGACACCGATCCTGTGGAAGAGCGCATTGATGCCGAAGACTTGAACGATAATGGACCAGCCCTTGCGATCGGAGGCAGCCTCACAAATGGCTTCCTGGTGAATGGCAATGTCGATGACTTTGTCTCGGACGAGGACACTGAAGACGAGACCAAGGATACGATCGAGGATTTCGACGAGAATCGAACATCCGGGGTCATCAGTTCGATTGGGTCCGGCCCCGCCGTCCTGATTTCGCCAGACCTGAATGGGGCTGCGACCGAGAATATTTTATTGGGCCCGGTCATCGAGACCGTCCGCGACACCACTGACGACGATGAAGATGAGGATGTAACCGAGACCCTGGCCGTCTTCGACTATACGCAAGGCCTGATCAATCGCGGTACGATTAGCGCGAGCGGGCTGAATGTCGGATACGAAGCCACCGCCTTGCGCATCGAAGGGTCTGCTGATGGGAATTTTACCACGACTATAACAGGCGGCATTCTAAACACAGGCGCGATCACCGCTGATGCGAGGGAAGCCGACGCGACCGCCATCAGTCTTGGGTCCGGTGCTATTATTGGTGCACTTGAAAATACCGGCACAATTTCCGCAAATGTGTCTTCCCTGACCGACTTTTCAGCGACCGCCCTTTTGATCGAAGAAGGGGCAGAGATTTCTGAATTGATCAATTCCGGAACCCTCGCAGCAGGTACGTTTGGCGAAGCTGTAAATGCGATCGCCATTCGAGATTTGAGCAATGGGCTCACGGCCATCACCAATACCGGGTCGATCACTGCAGCCCACTCCATTGACGGGACTGAAGTGGACGATATCGGCGAAACGCATGCGATTGATCTGTCGACCAGCACACGGGACATCACTGTTCTGCAGACGCTGGCGACGCCGACGGACGACGTCAATAGCGATGACGTGATCGACTCTGATGATGTTGTCCCACCCGCCCTGATCGGGGATGTTTTGTTCGGATCAGGCAACGATACGCTGACCTCAACCAGTGGAACAATTATTGGCGATGTTGAGTTTGGCCTCGGCAATGCATTCATGACATTGAGCGGAACCGATTATGCCGGAGATGTTACATTTTCGGATGGCGATAATGCACTGTCGTTTACCTCGGGAAATTTTGTCGGTGACGTTTTGTTTGGCGGCAATACCGCAACCTTCAATCTCTCCAATGCTGTCTATACGGGACAAATTATCAGCGATGGCACGCTCGACAGCCTGACGGCCGTCGACACAGATCTGCTATTCAGCGAAGGCACGTCTGCGACGATGACAACCTTCTCGCTGACGGGCGAATCGCTTCTCCAGGTCGATCTCGATCCGCACGCGACAAATGCTCCGGCGACGCTGACCGTAACGGGAACCGCGACACTCGGTGACAGCGTCAAGATTCGTCCGGACCTGCAGGGCATATCTTCCACCGACTTCACTCATACCTTTATCGACGCAGGAAGCCTGATCTTTGATGGCACACTTGATGAGTCCCTGATCCAGGACACACCCTTCATCTATAATGTTGAACTGGTGGCCACCGATGATGTCCGCGACACGCTGGATCTCGAATTCAGCTTGAAAACGACTGAGGAACTGGGCCTCGATCTCAACCAGGCGGCTGCCTATACCGCCGTTCTGGATGTGTTTAGCGGTGATGATGAACTCGGCGCCGCTTTGGCAGAAGTCTCCGAGGAATCTGAATTCTTCCAGATCTACAACTTGCTCTTGCCGCAACGCACCGATGCCGCGACGCGCTATCTGTCTTCACAGGGCAGCGCCGTATTCGGCGCCCTGGGCAACCGTATCAAGACGCTTTCCAGCGATGAAGAGAAACCTTTTGGCTTCTGGGCCCAGGAGTATTTTACCGTCATCGACATTGAAGAAGATACCGACGTCCCTGGCTATAATGGCAGCGGATTAGGCTTTGCGGCTGGCCTCGACAGTCGAATCGGATTTCTCGATGTGGCGGGATTGCAGATCAATTATTCCAGCGGTGACTTTGAGGAAAAGACCGGCGGCAGCAATCCGGTGACGACAAGCAGTTTCGGGATGGGTCTATATGCCAAGGAATCTCTTGGCCCCCTCGACTTTGTGATTGCGAGTCAGATCAGCAATGTCGAATTCAACAGCCGCCGCGAAATCGAGATTGACGAATTCGTGTTTGATCAGGCCGCCGAATGGACTGGCACCAGCGCCATGACCAGTGCCAGTGTCGCGTCTGAATTCGAGATGGGTCAATTCTATGCCCGGCCGCAAATATCGGTCGATTATTTCCGGCTCGAACAAGACGGCTATACGGAAATCGGAGACGAGCGGCTCGCCCTGGAAGTCGGCGCTGCAGATACAGATCGGTCCAGCGCCACGGCTGTCCTGGATCTCGGCGCGCGCTTGCCGGTTGGCGATCGCAGTCCGGCCCTGATTATCCCGGAAGTCTCGATCGGATATCGCGGCGAACTTTCCTCTACACCTTATGAGACCACGGCCCGGTTCCTGAGTTCAGAGGAGACATTCGACATTCTGGCTCAGGATTCCTTCTCAGACGCCTTTCTGGCTGGAATTTCGCTCAGCACCGATTCGATCATGGGATCCGCGAGGTTCGGTTATGATGTCGAGATTGCCGAAGAAGGGATCATCCATTTCGGTGGCGCCACCCTGAAACTCAAATTCTAGGGTGTCGCCGCGACGGAATACGACACCGCCTCTAGTCACGCCCCTGTTATCGTTTGATATAGTCGCGCGACAAGGACAGGATTTGGAGGTTTCGATATGAGTCAGTTCAGTGACAAGGCCGTGTGGATCACGGGCGCATCCTCGGGCATTGGCAAGGCGTTGACCATCGCCTTCTCGGATGCAGGGGCGAAGACCATTCTATCGGGCCGCCGGGTTGAGGCTCTGCAAGAGGTGGCGGATGGCCTGGCCACACCGTCCCTCGTCCTGCCTTTCGAAGTCACCGATTATGACGCTCTGCCCAGCCAGGTCGATGCGGCCTGGGACTGGGCGGGCTCGGTCGACATTCTGATCAACAATGCCGGCGTCAGTCAGCGCAGCCTGGCGATCAAGACGGATCCACAAGTCTATACCGACCTGATCAATATCGACCTGATCGCTCCGATCTGGCTGACCCAGTTGCAATTACCGCGCATGGTTGCGGCAGGCGGTGCGCACATCGTTGCAATCAGCTCCGTCGCCGGGCGGATCGGCCCGCCCCTGAGAACGGCCTATGCGGCCGCCAAGCATGGCTTGATCGGCTATATGGATTCCTTGCGCACCGAAGTTTCGGTTCTGCACAATATTCACGTCACGAACGTCCTGCCGGGATCTGTCGCCACCAATGTATCGCGCAATGCGCTGACCTCGGATGGTTCGTCGCGCGGCAAGTCCGATGCGAATATTGATGGCGGCGATGATCCGGCCGATCTAGCCAGGGACATACTCACCGCCATCACCAACAAGACTCCGGAACTGATCTTCGCCAAAGGCATGGAGCTGGAAGCCGCCCAACAGCGCCAAAGCAATCCAGAAGCACTGTTCGAAATGATGAACCAGATGGGCGCCCAGATTGCGGAACGCTATGAGGCCGGCGACGACGCCTAACGGTTCTGTCGGTTATCGATCAGGTCCTGCACGACTTCCGGTTCAGCCAGGGTGGACGTGTCGCCGAGATTGTCGAACTGATCTTCTGCGATCTTGCGCAGGATACGTCGCATGATCTTGCCGGAGCGCGTCTTGGGCAGGCCCGCTGCAAACTGGATCAGGTCCGGCGAGGCGATCGGGCCAATCTCGGTGCGGACATGTTGAACCAGGCTCTTCTTGAGTTCGTCGCTTGCCTCAACACCCGCGATCGGAGTGACATAGGCATAAATGCCCTGACCCTTGATATCATGCGGATAGCCGACCACAGCCGCTTCGGCGACCGCATCATGCGCGACGAGGGAGCTTTCCACTTCGGCCGTGCCCATGCGGTGGCCGGAGACATTGATGACATCATCGACCCGGCCGGTAATCCAGTAAAAGCCGTCTTCGTCGCGCTTGCAGCCATCGCCGGTAAAATAATTGCCAGGATAGGTTGAGAAATAAGTGTCGATAAAGCGCTGATGGTCGCCATAGACGGTGCGCATCTGACCGGGCCAGCTATTGGTAATGATCAGATTGCCTTCGGTTGCACCGGTCAGTTCGGCGCCCTCGGCATCGACCAGTTTCGGTTCGATGCCGAAGAAAGGATGGCTGGCCGCGCCTGGCTTCTGATCCGTCGCGCCCGGCAGCGGCACCATCATGCAGGCGCCGGTCTCGGTCTGCCAATAGGTATCAACGATCGGACAGCGACTGTCGCCGACGGTCTTGTAATACCATTCCCAGGCTTCCGGATTGATCGGCTCGCCAACCGAACCAAGGAGGCGGATCGTCGACCGGCTGGTCGATTTGACCGGCCCTTCGCCTTCGCGCATCAGCGCCCGGATCGCGGTTGGGGCGGTATAGAAAATCGTCACGCCATGCTTGTCACAAGCCTGCCAGAAGCGGCTGGCATCCGGATAAGTCGGCACGCCTTCAAACATCATGCTGGTCGCCCCATTGGCGAGCGGGCCATAGACAATATAGCTGTGCCCAGTGACCCAGCCGACGTCGGCGGTGCACCAGTAGACGTCATCTTCCTTCAGATCGAAGACATATTCATGGGTCATCGAGGCCCAGACGAGATAGCCGCCGGTCGTGTGCAGCACGCCTTTCGGTTTGCCGGTTGAACCGGACGTATAGAGAATGAAGAGCGGATCTTCGGCATTCATCGGCTCGGGCGGGCAATCAGCTGACACCGAGGCTGCCGCCTCGTGCAGCCAGATGTCCCGGCCCTCGGCCATGTTCACGGGATTGCCAGTGCGGCGCACCACCAGGACCTTCTCGACCATGCCGCCGGCCAGTTCGCAGGCCTTGTCGGCATTGACCTTGAGCGGCACGATCCGGCCGCCGCGTATGCCTTCATCCGCGGTGATCATGAACTGACTGTCGCAATCGGTGATCCGGCCAGCCAGCGCTTCCGGGCTGAAGCCGCCAAACACGATCGAGTGGACCGCCCCGATCCGGGCGCAGGCCAGCATCGCATAGGCCGCTTCCAGGATCATCGGCATATAGATGGTGACGCGGTCACCCTTTTTGACGCCCATGTCTTTGAGCACATTGGCGAAACGGCAGACGGCGCTGTGCAGCTGCTTGTACGTCACCTTGGCATCGTCGGCCGGATCATCGCCTTCCCAGATCAGCGCCACCTTGTCGCCCCGGGTGACGAGATGCCGGTCAATGCAATTGTAGGAAACGTTGAGCTCACCATCGCTATACCAGCGCAC
The DNA here is from genome assembly GCA_039188075.1 of Pseudomonadota bacterium. GTDB lineage: Bacteria > Pseudomonadota > Alphaproteobacteria > Caulobacterales > Hyphomonadaceae > Henriciella. The sequence goes on along the minus strand of JBCCZH010000022.1, from coordinate 4,800 downwards.
ATGCAGGTCAGACTTGTCCCAGGAGACATCCTTGACCGTGGTATAGGGCTTTGACCAATCCAGCCGTTTGCCTTGCTCGCCCCAGAACCCTTCCGGGTCAGCAATCGAGGCGGCATACATCTCGCGATACTTTTCCGGGCTCAGATTGGCCGCGGCCGTAAAGCCTGAAGGCACGGGATAGACGGGGGTATCGGTCATGTTGAGTGTTCCGTTGGTCTGGGTTGTTTCCTCATACAAACACAATGCGGATTTGTGCCTGAAGGTAAAGACTGACCGTACCGGCAACTGAGAACGGCATCAGACTTGCAGCGTCTTTGGCATGGCTTCAAAGATCATCCCCTTCCGTCGCCCTGCGCCCAGCGCACAAACGCCTCATGTCAGCCCGGCTGAGCGAGCTGAAAAGCTGCCGGAATGGGCGCAAGAGCTCGACGTCGCCTGGATTTTCAAGGAAGCCGATCGGCGCATCGGAAAACGCGCGCGTTAAGCATTTCACGCTCCAGCGAACCGTCCGGATCGGGGTCTAACCCCTCAATTTCAATCAACTTTCGAGGGTCCAACTGCGCCAAAAACGCGCGCGACAGTTGAGAGACTCACGATTTTGCCAAAAATGAACTATATGTTGACGCAACCGTCAGGTTTTACGGCGCGCTTTTTCCGGATGGAAATCTTTCGTTGGTATGGCGGTTAACCATAATAAGAGTGGCGAAAACGCCCGTGCATTCCAGAAAGGCAGCCTCCCGAATGCCCTCCTTTCCGACCTCCGTCCGAACAGCCGGATTTATCTTGCTGGCCCTCCTCGCCTATTTCGTGTTTCGCGGCGTGACGCGGGCGCCCGCTGAGCCGCCTGTATCTGCAGCAAGTGACGACTCTGCGACGGCAAGAACAGCATTACCTGAAGTCATCGTTAGCCCCGCCACTTTGGTGCCTCATCAGGTCAGTGTTTCCCTGAAAGGCAGCTCGGAGCCTGATCGCGAAGTCACCGTTCGCGCCGAGACGATGGGAACCGTCACAAATGCCGCTGTTCAAGAAGGTCAGACCGTCCGCCAGGGTGCTCTGCTCTGCGGCCTGGATGTCGAAAGCCGGACCGCCCGCATCGCCGAGGCTGAGGCCGCGGTCGCCTCTGCCCGGCTCGATCATGACGCGCAAAGCCAGCTGGAAGAGAAAGGCTGGACCACATCCAATCGCGCTGCCGCGACCAAAGCTGCACTGGATGGCGCCGAAGCGGCGCTCGCAGCGGCCCGAATTGAACTCGCGAAAACGCGGATCACCGCGCCGTTTAATGGCGTCTTCGAGGCCCGCTCGGCTGAGTTGGGCGATTTCCTCTCGATTGGCGCGCCTTGCGGTCGTCTGGTCGATCTAGATCCGATCATCGTGGCGGTCGATGCAACCGAGGACCAGCTCGGCGCGATTGATCCGCAGCAGCCCGTCAATGTTGAGTTTGCTACTGGCCGAACAGCTGTCGGCAATGTCCGGTTCGTCGCGCGTACTGCCAACCAGCAGACCCGCACCTTCCGCGTCGAAGTCGAAATCCCGAACGCCGATGCCAGCATCCCCGCAGGCCTCACAGCCTCGGTCAAGCTCGGCCTGGGCGAAGTGCCAGCGGTCCTGACCACGCCAGCAACCCTTGTGCTGCACGATGACGGCCGCGTCGGTGTGCGCTATGTTGATACGAGCAATACAGTTCAGTTTGCGGAAGTGAATGTTGTCGATGATGCACCAGATGGCATCTGGGTCAGCGGCATTCCATCCGGTGTGAACCTTTTGACCGCTGGACAGGACTATCTCAAAGAAGGGGTCGAAGTGTCGCCCCGCCTGGTTGAGGGACTTTAAGGCATGAACGGTCTGATAGATGGTGCCATCGGTCGCGCGAGAATGGTCCTGGCCATTCTTGTGGTCGCGCTCATCGCCGGCACAATGACTTACATCAATCTGCCGAAAGAGGCAGATCCGGATGTACCGATCCCGTTTGTTGGCATCACCATCCCGCTGGAAGGTGTTTCACCTGAGGATGCTGAACGCTTGCTCGTCCGCCCCGTCGAGAGCGAGCTGCAGGGCATTGAAGGCGTCAAGCAGATCGACTCTTTCGCGCTGGAAGGTGCTGGACAGATTATTGTCGAATTCGACGTCTCCTTCGACCAGGACCAGGCGGTTCTGGACGTTCAGGAAAAAGTCGACCTGGCCCAACGTGACTTTCCCGAAGAAGCCCGCGAGCCGATCATCAACGAAATCAACGCGGCGCTGTTCCCGATCCTCGCCATCAACCTCTATGGCGATGCGCCGGAGCGCAGTCTCTACAAGATTGGCCTGGAACTCGCAGACGAGCTGGAAGGCCTGGAAGGCGTGCTCGAAGCCAATCTGAATGGTGACCGGGAAGAAGTGCTGGAAATCGAAGTCGATCCTGCCAAGCTCGAAGCCTATAATCTGTCGTATCAGGAAATCTTCGCCGCCGTCGCCAATAATAACCGCCTGGTGCCCGCTGGCCGGATCGATATGGGCGAAGGCCGGTTCCCTGTCAAAGTGCCTGGCTTGATCAAAACAGCGCAGGACGCCTTCGATCTGCCGATTAAATCTGCTGGCGATGCGTCGATCACGCTGTCAGACGTGTCGACCGTTCGACGGACCTTCAAGGACCGGAACCAGTATGCCAAGTTTAATGGCCAACCAGCCGTATCGATCCAGATCGTCAAACGCACCGGCGCGAACATTCTCGACACCGTTGCCGAGGTTCAGGAAATCGTCGAGCGGTCTCAGGAAACCTGGCCATCGACGGTCAATGTCACGCTTACCTCTGACATGTCCGAAATGATCGACGAACAGCTCGGCCAGCTGCAGGCCTCCATCGCCGTTGCGGTTGTGCTGGTCATGATCATTGTCGTCGCGGCCCTTGGTCTACGCTCGGCTGGCATGGTCGGCCTCGCCATTCCCGGCTCCTTCGTCATGGCCTTCCTGATGCTCGGCATGTTTGGTTATACGATCAATATGATGGTCATGTTCGGCATGGTTATCGCGGTCGGAATCCTGGTCGATGGCGCGATTGTTGTGGTCGAGTATGCGGATCGAAAAATGGCCGAAGGGCTCGACCGCAAACAGGCCTATGGCATGGCGGCGAAACGGATGTTCTGGCCCATCGTGGCCTCTTCAGCGACGACGCTGGCGGCCTTCTTCCCCTTCCTGTTCTGGGACAGCCTGGTCGGTAAATTCATGTCCTATCTGCCGATCACTCTGATTTTCGTTCTGGTCGCATCTCTGGTTATGGCCCTCATCTTCCTGCCTGTGCTTGGGTCCGTGATTGGTGGACGCGGGGCCGATGACGATGACAATAATGGTCTGGTCGAAGTCTCGGGAGTCGCGGGCGACCCTTTGAAGGCGAAAGGCTGGTTCGGACATTATGCGCGGGCGACTTCCGCCCTGATCAAACATCCCTTCCTGGTCACCGCGGGCGCCAGCGCCCTGATCGTCGCCATCTTTGTCTGGTTCAGCTCAACCACGCACAAATCCGAACTCTTCCTCGATGTCGAGCCGGAACAGCTCTATGTTTTCGTTCAGGCCCAGGGCAATTTGTCTGCCGATGAGGAATATGAGATTGTCGACCGCGCAATGAACCGAATCCTGCCGCTCGAGGGGATCGAGTCCATGGCCTCGACCTCCGGAAGCGAAGGCTCTGGTTCTTTCAATTTTGACGGCGTCAGTTCCCCGCCTCAGGATACGATCGGGCGGATCCTGATCAATCTGACCGACCGCGAAGCCGGCTTTGACGGCCGTGTCACCGAACAGAATATTCGCGACGCCCTGGTCGGCGTGCCGGGTCTGCGCACGGAAGTTCGCAAACTCGAGCAAGGCCCGCCTGTCGGCAAGGACATTCAGGTCGCGGTCCGGTCCAATGATGGTGCGGCCCTGATGGCGGCAGCGGCACAAGTTCGCGGACTGGTCGATTCCATGGATGGTCTGCGCGAAGTCGAAGACAGTCGCCCTCTGCCCGGCATTGAGTATCAGCTTGAAGTCGACCGGGCTCAGGCCGGCAAGTTTGGCGTCGATGTCTCGCAAGTCGGCGCCGCCGTTCAACTGGTCACCAATGGTATTCTTGTTGGTCGCTATCGACCGGATGATGCGCTGGATGAAATCGACATTCGCGTCCGCCTGCCGGAAAGCGAGCGGAGCGTCCAGGCGCTGGATCGCCTGCGGATCGCCACGCCGAATGGACAGGTGCCACTATCGCAATTTGTCGAGCGCAAGCCGGCTCAAAAAGTTACCAAGATCGAACGTCGGGACGGCAAGCGAATCGTCCTGGTCCGGGCCAATGCGATTGTTCAAGGCGAAGGCGCTGCCAAGGTTGAAGAGCTGAAAGGCCTGATCGCGGCTGCGAATATCGATCCCGCCGTCGACATCCGGTTCGAAGGCGCCGATGAGGATGCCGCAGAAGCTGAAGCTTTCTTTGGAATTGCAGCGCTCTCAGCCCTGTTCCTGATGGGCATTATCCTACTCTGGGAGTTCAACAATTTCTATCATGTGGTGCTGACGCTTTCTGCCGTGATCCTGTCTACGGCCGGTGTACTGATCGGCATTCAATTGGTGCTGCCTTACATTTCCATTCTGATGATCGGTACGGGGGTGGTCGCACTCGCCGGCATTGTCGTGAACAATAATATCGTCCTCATCGACACGTTCCAGCGCTTGAAGCGCGACGGGCGGACCGGCGAGGAAGCCGCCATCGCAGCCGCGGCCCAACGTATTCGACCGATCCTGCTGACCACGCTGACAACCATTTGCGGCCTGCTACCCATGGTCTTCATGATGAATGTG
>JBCCZH010000021.1:0-17692 GCA_039188075.1 Pseudomonadota bacterium | reverse complement strand
CTGAACCTGCATGGTCCAATGGGTCTGTCCATTGGCACCGAGTGGGGCATCATCCCAAACATACATTTTCGGCGATGACAGGAAGGACATGCCGCCGCCTTCGGTTTCGATATTGCTCAAGGCCTGACGCGCGGCATAACCGATCGCCGCGGGCGAGACGTTTGCAAACTGGTGCGAGGATTGGAACACTTCGCGATCGCGCTCGCGGCGCGATGTATTGGCAATCCGCTCAAACAGGGAGCGTTTGTGATAAGTCGGGTTCACGGCCTGGGTCAGCTTCCGCGTCGGCTCCGGCTTGAACACACCCTCGACCAGCGCAAACCAGCTGTCCGGGATAGCATCATCCAGATCCAGCGCGTCCATATCGAGTGAGTCCAGATCCGTGCCCGGGCGTGGGAATACAATTGGGCGACAGGCAGAGGACAATCCATTTTCAATTCCGGACTGTTCCAGCGCCAGAACCACTGTGCGCGAGTTACCGAAATCGACGACCAGATTGACTTTGACAGGGTCGCCCGCCTCTTCGAGGAAATTCACGTTCAGCAGCAGATCGCCATACTGCGTGCCAAGATCGAATTCCTTGTGGATCTTGAGGCTCAGAGTCTCAGGCAAGTCGCGAATGGATCCCGAAATGTAGGGATTGAAGTTCAGGGCCGTGGACGGCATTGAGTCTTCATCATCGACATCATTGATCACGGCCGGTTTGGTTTTTGATGGGGCTTTGTCTGTGACCAGCGCGTCCGCAACAGTGTAGCCGCGCGTGCTCTTCCCGACGGTGAGGTCAATCGCAACCCAGAAACCATCCTGGAGCATTTGTTCGCCGTCTTCATCCAGCGTGGATTTCACGCCGAAGCGCCCTTTCAACCAGGGCTTGCCGACCGGCGAACGCCAATCCGATTCCTTTACGGCGCCCTCCAGCGCGTAAAACACAGTGTACCAACCAGAATCTGGAAACGCATTGATCGTATTTTTCATCGGAATCCCACACAATAACCCAAGGCCCCTACGTGTCAGATTAAGATTGAAATCGCGTAAAACTGGACGTTTGAATTTCAATGAAATTGATCCAGATGAAGGTATCTGTAGTATCGCATTTGAATAGAGCGCGTGGGGATTTGCAGTTGATATGAAAACCAAGATTGCAATCCTCGGAGGCGGTATCAGCGCCCTCGCCGCCGCTTACGAATTGAAGCGAATGGATTCGGCTGACGCGCTCGATATCACAATCTACCAAATGGGCTGGCGGCTCGGCGGCAAATGCGCTTCGAGCCGGAACGACGCGCCTGGCATGGGGTATCGCAATGAAGAGCACGGGCTGCACGTGCTGGGCGGCTGGTACCATAATACGTTCGAGATGCTGCGCCGGGTTTACATGGACTGGAACGCGTTGCCGGCGGTTGATGCGCGCCCTATTCGCGAGGCTTTTCTTCCCGTAAACGGCGCTGTCCTGTTCGATGAAAAACGGTTTCTTTGGGTCAAATATGGTTGGCGCAAGATCGCCGTTCGCTTCCCGGAACCGGTCGGTCAGCCCGGGATCGATATTCCGGACCTCTCAATCGGTCGCATGCTGCGCGTTCTGGCACGGTGGGTTCAGGAGCTTCTGGAAAACGCTTTCGCAGGGCTCAGCCTCGTCCGTCTCGGCATGCGCTTCTTTCGTCATTGGTTTGATATTTCGGATGTTGTCAAAACGCTCGAGACAGAAGTCATTGAGCAAATGACCGATGCACAGATGCAGGACGCCGCCAACAGGGTACATATTTGCGCGACCAGCATTGCGAGTGAATGCGAGTCCATGCTCGACAATATCTCCGAGGCAGACGCTGAGGAATGGTATGAATCCGAAACCGAAAATGGCCCGTCCGTTGCGGATTTGGTCACCGCGGCTCTGGTCGGCGCGTTCGTGGTAAAAGGCATGTTGGCAGATCGGCTGATCACGCGCGGGTTTGATTACATTAACTCCGAAGATGCGACGGAATGGATGAGCCGCCATGGCGCCCCGAACTTTGTTGTCAGGTCACCCTTCGTCGAACTCGGCTATCACTATGCGTTCAGCTATATCGATGGCGACCCGAAAAAGCCGGATATGGCGGCAGGTGCAGCCTTGCGGGGCTATATGCGCATGTTTTTCGGCCAGGTGGGCAGCTTCTTCTATCACTTTGAAGGTGGCATGGGCGATGTCATCGTCAAACCGTTCTATGATGTCCTTAAAGACAAAGGCGTGAAGTTCGAATTCTTCAGCCAGATCACGCGGATAGAACGAGATCCGGTCCAAAGACAGATTTCGCGGGTTCGAATCCGGCGACAGGCCAAAGTGTCTGCGGGTCAGGCCGCTTATGACCCACTGATCAGCACACCCAAAGGCCTGCGAACCTGGCCGGTTTCTCCGCTCATGGATCAACTTGAATTGGGACCGGGTCAAACCAGGTTTCCGGATGATTTTGAAGACCCTTTCGATGTCGACCCGAGTGACCCAAGCGAGCAGCTGGTTGCGGGCGAGGATTTTGATATTGCCATTCTGGCCATCCCCGGGACAGCTTTGTCCGAGATTTGTCAGCCTTTGGTGGAGGCTGATCCAGTTTGGGGGAGGTGTCTGAGCGCCATGTCCTCGTGTCCGACTGTTTCAGCGCAATTGTGGACGAAGAAGACTCCCGATGAACTCGGCTGGGGAAAGATGCCGCATATTTCGACGGGTCATGTCCTGCCACTCAGCACCTGGAGCGATATGAGTCACTTGCTGCCGCTCGAGGAGGAGACGCCTGAAGGCCCGTTCAAAGGCCATCACCTTCTGTGCGGACCATATCCCATAACGGATGAGACACCACGCGACACAACCCTGAAATGGTTGAAGAAAAACTTCAGGGATGTGCTTCCAAACTGGCGCCTGAAGGATCAGGACCTGTCAGACCGCGCGATCTATGCCCGTTTGAATCACAAACCCAGCGAGCGCTATATCTTTGCCGGGTCCGGCGATATTGATGACCGCTTGCGCACAGATGAAAGCGGCCTGTCCAATCTGTTCTTGTGCGGAGACTGGGTCCGAAATGGAACCGATCTCGGCTGGGTAGAAGGCGCTGTCACCACCGCACGACAATGCGCCCGCGCCATTACCGGCGTGTCGATCCGGGTCTACGGAGAAACCGATTTTGGCTGATGATGCGGATCTTATTCGGCCAGAATCGCCGCTCTTCGATGCTCAGCAGGTTTCGGGCATCGTCTATGTGATCGATCTGGTCGGTTTCTCGCAAATCACAGAGGCGCAAATTGCCCAAAGTGCCCGACGCGGCACGGAAACGGTGACACAAATAGTCACTGACCTGTTCGGTAAATTGATGACCGATCTGGCGAGGCGAGACATCCACTTTGGCGGTTTCGCAGGCGATGCGCTGATTGCATGGCAAGTTGACAGCGAAGCGCCTCTTTCGCCATCAGATCTTGAAAGGATCGCGGCTGAGATCTGTATCGATGTCGCGCCAGGGCTTTCTTGCCGAACTGCAACCGCTCAGGGGCTTTTTTGGACATCTAAACTCCTGGCCCAGGACCACGGGCGCCCGCTTGTTTGGGGCACGGCCGTTCGCCAGGCTTTTGACAAGCTGGCAGACCAATCTCGTGATGTGAGTGTGGATACTGCCCTTCCTGATTCTGCTTCCAGGAGCGCAACCCATATTCTGGCGACAGCCTCTGTTACTGATCGATGGACGGTAATCGTCCGCGCGTTGACACCCACCGACTGCGAGGCAACCCATCCGACAGACCTTGTCGCATTGCTTCAGCGGACGCGGGTCATTTGCGATGCTGTGAATGCCGAGATCGACAATATCGTGCAGGATGACAAAGGCTTGTTGATCGTAATTGTCCTCCCCGCATCAAGGAGGCAGGACACCACCCAAAGAGACCTGCTGCTTGATAGTTTGACCGCATCGCGCGCGCCGGTCGCAAGTCAAGCTGAGGTGGAAGCAGACTTTGGCACAGTTTTTCGGTGCCATCCCGAGATCGCAGGTCAGCCGGTGGTAATCACCATCGGAAAACCGATCAATCAGGCCGCGAAAGCCCTCATGCGAAACGTCGACTCGTCGGGTGCCGCAGCTTCCAATATTCCCCAGCAACAAGCTCCGGTCTCAAATTTTATGGTTGGCCGCGGGGCGGAAGTCCGGCGTCTTTCCAGCGCCTATCAAGCCTCCCGACTGACACGCCAGACCGCGACGCTGACAGCCTCGGCCGGCATCGGCAAGACCACCCTTATTCAGACGCTCATAAGTCAGATCGACGCCCCCTTTGCGATGGTCGAAATGACACCCGGCAGCCGCTTTGCGCCTTTAGGATGCGCCCAGGATCTGGCCGAAGCGTGTGACCTGCCGGCGTCGACCGTCTTCGAGACTGATGCACAAGCGCGGTTCGCCAAAGGCCTGCCGCACTTAATCATTATCGAAAACTGGCAATGGTGCGATGAGGACAGCAAGCGTCTGATCCGCCGACTTCACAATGAACGTAAGTCCGGCCTTTTGCTCGTCACGTCACGCGAACCGATCGACGGTCTCGACGCAGAAACGCATCTTTATCTGTCGGCGCTCGACTTCGAACAGTCCGAGATGCTGCTCGATACTCATGCGCCACGCGCTTTGAGCGAGACGGTCAAAAGATCGATTTTTGACCTCACGTCGGGCACGCCATTCTGGCTGGTTCAAGCCGCCCTTCACTATTCCGCGACAAGTCCGCAATCGCAGAGTATGACACCGCTTTCCGGCCTCGAAGGATTGCTATCGGCTCGCGGTCGCGACCTGTCGGATGAGGCAACAGCACTGTGGCGTCTTTATTGTGCATGGCGACTTCCACTGGCCTTCGAAACCGCGCGCAACCTGTTGAATGAGTTCGGATTCGCGATCGACCTTCAACATCTCGACGAGATCACCGGGCTGGGTTGGCTCGTAGAGGACAAGACAAAAGGCAAGACGGGCTTACGACCCGCGCACGACATTCTGGCCGATTGGGGCAATTCGGATTTGCCCGTGACCTTCGAACAGACTTTACACAATGCCATTGCGCGGGCGCTCGGTGACACGGAAGCGTCTCCGTCTCGCATTGCCCGGCACTGGCAAATCGCGGGGGAAGATACGCAGGCATCCATCTGGTATGACCGCGCCGCGCAAAATGCCGATCGCGCCGGCGCTCACAACCTGACCATTTCGCATCTGTCCCAATCGCGGCGTCTGTCACGTGCCGGTGGATCCGAAAACGATATTCACGATCTCGAATATCTCGCCATGATGGCGACCGCGAACTGGGGTGTCGGCAAACTCAGACAAGCCAAGCAAATGCTCATCGCCTTCGATGATCTCGCAAAGGACATACCCGCGAGCAGAGCCAAGCGGGCCGCGCTCAGGCGCGCCGCGACGATTCAATCAGAGATCGGTCAATTCGCCGGGAATTCAAACTTGATGCTGTCGGGCATGTATCGAGGGTGGCGAAACAGCCGCGACGATACGGGCGCATATGAGGTCAAAGCTCGCCGACAAGGATTCATCTATTATGCGCTGGGTCTGCTAAAGCTGCCTGTCACCGGGCGCCTCAATCGAGCGGTCGAAAAGGCCCACGCGCAGGGCGAGTATCGCAGCCAAACCCTGCTCGGATGCGCCGCCGGAACTTTGCACATGACCCGTTGCGATTGGCAAAGGGCCGACGCCGTACTGTCAACATGCTATGCCGCTATTGCGCAAACCGATGATCGGCAAATGCTCGGAGTCGCGCAATGCCTGCTCGGACTCTGTCATCTGTTTCAAGGCGATACCCCTCAGGCGCATGAGTGGTTTGACCGCGTATCGGACACGGGCCGGGACCATAATCACCACGTTTTCAAGGTTTGGGGCGCATACGCCACGGCCGAAGCCCACTTGTATGCCGGCGAGCTGGACGCCACGAAGCAATTGGCGCTCGAAGCGCGTGCGCTGTCCAAAGGCCTGGGTGATCATCAATCCGCCTGCATCATTGAAGGCGTGCTGGCGCAGGTCTATCTCGCAAGCGGGAACACGCGGAATGCCTACAGACACGCGCGCAATGCCGCTCGCTTCGCGGCCAAATTGCCGCCGACAAATTTCAGCACGCTTGAAGGCATCGCGGCACCGGCTCAGGTCGGGGCTGAATTGTTGAGGCGAGACGGCGCGGACGCAAGATTGGACGCGCTGATCAATAGCGGGCGCAAAGCGCTGAAATCCTATGCGAACGTGTTCAAAATTGCACAACCGCGCCATCACTATGTCGAAGCGCTCTATGCCCAGGCGCGTGGGGATTTGAAATCCGCGAGGCGACAATTCCAGAAAGCCCGATCTGCCTCGGTCGAATTTGGGATGCGGTACGAACAAAAACTGGCCGTTTCTGCCCTAAACGCAATACAGGAGAAGCCCAATGGCGCGACCGCCGAGATATATTGATCCCGCCCTGAAAGCCTTTGGCTTGCCGCCCTATATCGGCGAAGACGCCCTGTTGCAAGGTGGCTGGATCGACTCCAGCCAGGGTGCAATCCAGTCCTATCTGGATCGCTCGATCAACCGCGTTGCGCCCGATCATTTTCGTGCCAAGTCAGTTCTGTCCTGCCTGCTGATGACATCGCTCTTCGTCAAGAAGATGCGCTCGGGTCATCCGACTGGCCGGGTTTGGGGCTTCGTGCCGGAAGCCGATATTTCAATCTGGGCGCTGGCTTATGCGGGCCCCATCGATCATTCGCATCCCTGGGAACTCTACTGGGTCCCCATCTACATGTTTGTCGATGACCCCGCAGCGGTCGCTGGCGGACGTGAGATATTCGGATTTCCGAAAATGTACGGGACCATTGCCCGCGAGGACAATGATCCGTCCGATTATGGCCTGTCGGTGAAAGTTGCCGCTTTCCGCGAGTTTGGTCAGGACGTCGAAGCTGAACAAGTGGAAATATTGAAAATTGACCCGCAAATCCATGGCAGCGCCGACACCACGATCGAGGATGTGATGACGGGACTTTTGGACCAACCAGAGGATGCCGACATCCGCACTCTGATGCCATCTTTGCGTCCCCCCCAAATCGACTTCCCAATCCTGCAGATCAAGCAATTTCCCAGCATCGAAAACGCCGATTTCGCGACATATCAGGCGATTGTCGGGGTGAAGATGACAACACAAAGGATACGCGGCATCGGCAAGGCAGCAGGTCGTCCGCGACTGACCATTCAATCCCCGCTCTCTTTGAACATCTCTCAGGAACTCGACACGCCTGCCGAGCAGGACATGCAACACTGTTTCTGGGTGCGCCAGGATTTTACAACACAGCCGGGCGAAATTCTCAGTCCACCTGAATTGATCGGCGTCTAGCGTCTATTCAAGGCGCGGAGCAATGACCCGCATGCCGCCATTCTCGGTCTTAACGATGCCGATCTGTTTCAAACGGCTGAGCGCCCGTGATGTGGATTCGCGGGTCGCATGGATCCGGGCCGCCATTTCCGAGACATTTATAACATGCGCAATCCGATACACTTCATCATCGCTGGGATCAGGATCGCCGATCCGCACCAGCTCGAAATGCAAACGTCCCAGCACCGATACCGAGTAGAGTTCAGCCAGTTTCTCGGACGTCGCGCGCACGCGCCGGGCGAGTTCCTCATTCAACGCATTGGCCAGTTTGACATGCATTCTGGCTGCATCGGCGAACACTTGCTGGGGTATGCTGAGGACGCTCACTTTTGAGTCAGCTATGACATCGGATGTCCGTGGCGCCCCCAGGATGGCGGAGAGTTCGCCGACAATGGCGGGCGCCGCGAAGTCAGCAAGCCAGATTTCGTGTCCGTTTTGACTTTGTTTGACGACTTTCAGGACGCCACTGGTCAGTAAAAACACTGGCCCAGCTGGGTCGCGGTCAAGCACCAGATGGTCATTTGGCTTGAGTTCAATGGCTGTACTCGCCTCAGCCAAGGACAGAGCCAATGGGTCACCAGGCGCGACGCCGATAAAGGCGGCCCAATATTCTGGAAACGTCTTTTTCAAGTCCCAAACCCCGGTTCAATACAATAAACCAAGGAATAGGTTTCTCGGGCCAGACTTCAAGACTGATTAAGCCGTTAGGACTTAAAACCGCATGGCCGCAATCGTATCATAGCTGGTTTGGACCGACTGACGGAACGGTCTTGGTGGATTGTCATGCTCAGCAATAAAATATTTCATGCCAGAAATGTCATTGGCTTCGAAATAGGACTCGAACGGCAAATCGCCTTCACCCACATTCGCCATTAAGGTGCCGACAATGGTCGGAAAATCGAGACTGGTGCGGAAATTGGTCGGATCGCCTGTCAGATCCTTGATATGACACATCTTGAACCGACCAGAGTGCTTCTCGAACAACCCGACAATATCCGTCCCCGTCAGCGCCGCCCAGAACAGATCAAGTTCGAAATCCACGAGATCGGGATCTGTTTCCGAGAGCAGGATCTCCATCCCCGTCTGACCTTCACCGAGGTCGAAGAACTCGAACTGATGGTTATGATAGCCGACCCGGATGCCAGCCGCATTCAATACAGAACCAGCATTGTTCAGCATTTCAGCGTGCTGCTTGTACTGGTCCAGCCCTCGTTGATCATCATTGATCCAGGGCAAGACGATCGTCTCGCAACCGAGCGCCCCTGCGACATCAACCAGTTCACCCGGTCGATTGGCCAGACTGTCATAATCGGCGTGTGTGATCGGCGATGGCAAGCCGATATCATCCAGAATGGCGCGCAGCTCGGCCGGTGAACGATCCGCAAAGTTTCGACCATTCAGCTCGACATAATCATAGCCGACATCCTTGATCATTTGCAGCGTGCCGACGAAATCCTCGCCCATGGCTTCCCGCAAAGTATAGGTCTGGATGCCAATCTGCTCGATCCGCTGTTTGGAGGCCGCCGCCGGTGCTCCACCGGAATTGCAGCCTGTGAGCAGCATCGCAGCGCCTGAAGCGCCGAGAAAGTGTCGTCTGTTCAGGGTCATAGTGCACCTTCTTTCATCAATTCAGCCGCATGGTTCGCAGCGCGGGCCGAGAAGGCCATGTAAGTCAGCGATGGGTTCTGACAGCCACCAGAGGTCATGAAAGACCCATCTGTCACGAACAGGTTCGGAATATCCCAGGACTGATTCCAGGAATTCAGGACCGAAGTCGACGGATCCCGCCCCATGCGGGCCGTTCCCATTTCATGAATGCCAATTCCAGGCGGCGCCGGCTCAGCGGTTTCAGGATTATCGGTCTCAATATCAATGCCGCCTGCCGCTTCAAGCATCGCGCGTGTATCGCGGATCGCCTGGCGCACCATGTTGCGCTCATTGTCGCCCCAGCGCACATCAAGCACGGGTACCGGGAAGCCCCATTGATCGGTCTTGTTGGGATGCAATCGGACATGGTTCTGTTCATTTGGCAGCACTTCACCAAAGGCCACCATGCCGATCCGCCATGGACCCGGCGTGCGTGCTGCAGCCTTGAAGTCGGCCCCGACCCCTTCCTTGCCCATCGACGTCCACCAGCGTTCGCGGGTGGCGCCGCCCTGATAGCCAAAGCCGCGTACAAAGCCTTCCGCTTCTTCGGTGTGGTTTCGGAACCGTGGAATGTAGAACCCGTTCGGGCGCCGGCCGAATGTATGCCGATCAAGATTGCCTGGCAGGATCGCCGTTCCGCGGGCGCCGGAGTGATGATCCATCATATTTTTGCCAAGCATGCCGGAGCTGTTGGCCAGACCGTTTGGCGCATCTCCGTTTGCAGAATTGAGCAGGATCATCGTCGTCGGGATCGTGCCAGCATTCAGGAACACGACCCGCGCCGTGATTACCTTGCTTTCGCCGGATGCGATGTCGACAGTCTCCACGCCCGTCGCACGACCGGTTGCTTCATCGACAATGACCTTGTGCACGGCGGTGTCCGAAATCATCGTCATGTTTCCGGTGCGTCGGGCGGCCGGAAGCGTGGCTGAATTGGAACTGAAATAGGCGCCAAAACTACAGCCCTGGAAACAGTGATTGCGGGCCTGACAGCGTCCACGACCGAGCTCCATCTGTTCCTGGGTCGGTTCAGTCAAGTTTGCGACCCGGCCCGGAATAACCCGGCGCCCCGGGAAGTTGCCTTCGACGGCTAACTTGAAGTCGAGTTCGGCGCAGGTCAGATCATGCGGTGGCTGGAACACGCCATCCGGCAGGATGTCCAATCCCTCCATCGATCCGGAGATCCCGGCAAACCGTTCAACATAGTCATACCATGGCTTGATATCGCCGTAGCGCACCGGCCAGTCGACGCCATGGCCGTCGCGGGCATTAGCTTCGAAATCAATCTCCGACATGCGATAGCTCTGCCGGCCCCACATGATGGACCGACCGCCTTCATGATAACCACGATACCAGATGAACTTGGAATCGTCCGCGGTCTCGTAAGGATGATCATTATCCTTGACCCAGAATTGCTTGGTAAAGGACTGGAACGCATAGACATTGGACTGGATGGGATAGTCTTCGCGATCCTTATCCGTCTTGCGATTCAGGTGTTCGGCATCCCAGGGATCGATAAAGTCTGTATAGTCTTTTTCGACCGTGACTTTCCGACCACGCTCGATCACCGCGACCTTGAATCCCTGCTCGCACATTTCCTTGGCGATCCAGCCGCCGGACATGCCCGATCCTACTACGATTACGTCAAAATCTGCCATCGGTTACGTCGCCCATGTTTTAGGAAATTCAGAAAGCGGCACGCAGCCTATCCACTCGCCTGGCACTGGCTCATAGGCGAGCTCCTCCGTCGCGCCGGGTTCCGACATGTAATAGGCCTGCACCACCGTCGCCTTGAAATCACGATAGAAGCCATCCGGGATCGTGCCTGCGAACACCCCGGAATCATACGTCCCGAGCGCGTCTTCGCGTTCGTTAGGCGACATGCTTTCGAATGTGATGCCGTCTTCTGTTGTAAGCGCTGTCCTGAGCGCGGTGAGCCCATCGCGCCAATATTGCTGGAACTCGCTATTGCCCCAATCCGTGGCAAGGTCCTGCAGGGTTTTCGGAACTCCGGCCTGTACGGCGCCGGCCGTTTCGGTTTGCGGGATGATGGTCTGTGCGACGGCTGCGATCAACGCCATTTCCTGAGCATTGAAATAACCAGGGGTGACATTGCCGGAAATCTGTCCGGACGTCGGCGCCTCGGCACCCCCGCAAGCCGCCAGTCCGCCGACCGCTGACAAGGCGATCAGGCCCTGGAAGACCTGGCGTCTCTGAAGCATGAAGTCTTGCATGGATACGCTCTCCTTAATGCGCTGCATCGGCATCGCCGCCAGCGGTGCTCTGCATCCAGCTACGCGCAGCATAGAGGGCCCCGAAAGCGACGATGAGGACAATCGGGAAGAAGACCAATTGTGACAGGGCGCCCTGACCCGCAGCCACCTCGACCGCATCCCCTGTCAGGCCTGACGCTTCAGCTTTCGCACGGGCACTATCGATCCAGCCGCCAATAATCGGGTTCCAGATGGTCAATGCGAACATGCCTGCGGCGCCAACCAGGCTCATACCGAGCGCACCGGAACGCGGCACATATTGCGCCGTCACGCCGATCATGGTCGGCCAGAAATAACAGACCCCGATCGCGAACACGACGGCGGAAACATAGACCATCACGCCCGATGCCGTGGACATCAGGAACAGTCCCAGAGCCGTCACGACGGCGCTCATCAGCAACACGCCGACCGGGTTCAGGGCATGAATAAGTGGGCCCGCGAAATAGCGTCCGACTGCCATGATCCCCGTCACCATGCCCAGCACGATCATCGCCTGACCGGGAACCCCGCCAAGCTGCGCGCCAAGGATTCGATCGACCCATTGCTGGGTGCCGAGTTCAGAAGTGGCAGTAAGGCTCATCAAGCCCATCAAGACAATCAACAGGAACGCATCGCGGGCCCTGCCGGCTCGGAACAACATCAGGAGGAAGGTGAGTCCGAGCACGAGCAATAGAGGCAATACAAATGTCCCGGGCAGGCTCGACACGAGCGCATTCGGTGTCCCGATCAGGACGAGCAGGCCGAAGACGGCTGTCATCAAGATCAGACCCTTGGCATCAAGATCGACCTTCTTTTCGATCTCTGGAATATCCGGGAACTGCGTGGTGAAGATCATGTAACCGTAAATAGCCGTCGGAATGAGCATCACCGCAATCTGCGGCTGCCAACCGATCCCAGCATTGGTCATGATGTAAGAGACCACAGCGCCAATCACGATCCCGCCCGGGAACCAGACATGGAAGCGGTTCAGCCACTTGGTCTTGTCATCCTTGTAGAGGTCGGCGACCAGCGGGTTACAGGCCGCCTCAACCGAACCATTGGCGAAGCCGATGAAGAAGGTTGAGATCAACAGGCCAAGGAAACCGCCCGCCGTAATCGTCAGCACCAAACCAAGCACATGACCGACAAAAGCAAGGATCATGATCAGACGTGGCCCAAGTTTGTTATAGAGAAATCCGAACACCACCATGGCCAGCGGAAACCCGAGAAAGGCCATGGAATTGACCCAGCCGAGTTCAGTATCGCTCAACTGGAATTCATCCGACAATTGGGTCAGGATCCCGGCGCGAATAGCGAAGGTCATCGCGGTGACGATGAGCGACAAACAGCTCAATAAGAAGAGTTTGTTGCGATTAATCCCGGCGGCCAGATGACCGTCTGCTGTGGTTGCCGTCATGTTTCCTCCTTGCCCTTCTGGTCTTATGCCAGTCCGAGCATCTTTCGATTGGCTTCAACGCTCACTTCGCCGCCCGCAAAATCATCAAAGGCTTTGTCAGTGACGCGAATAATATGATCAGAGACGAATTTCGCGCCTTCGCGCGCACCGTCTTCCGGATGTTTGAGCGCGCATTCCCACTCAACCACGGCCCAGCCATCAAAGTCATAGCCGGCAAGTTTCGAGAAGATGGCGCCGAAATCGATCTGGCCATCGCCGAGCGAGCGGAACCGACCGGGTCGCTCGACCCAGCCTTGATAGCCGCCATAAACACCACTTTTCCCGTTCGGCCGGAATTCAGCATCCTTCACATGGAACATGCGAATGCGCTCATGATAGTGATCGATGAAAGAGAGATAATCGAGCTGCTGCAGAATGAAGTGGCTCGGGTCATAAAGAATATTGCAGCGCGCATGCCCGTCGACCTCTTCGAGGAAGCGCTCGAACGTCACGCCATCATGCAGATCTTCGCCGGGGTGAATCTCGTAACAAACGTCGACCCCGCACTCATCATAATAGTCCAGGATCGGCCGCCAGCGATTGGCGAGTTCCTTGAATCCTTCTTCGACGAGGCCCGCAGGGCGTTGCGGCCATGGATACATGAAGGGCCAGACGAGCGCGCCCGGGAATGAAACGGATCGGTCCAGTCCCAGATTCTGCGACGCCTTGGCAGCATACATGACCTGCTGCACGGCCCATTCCTGCCGCGCTTTCGGATTGCCGTGCAATTCCGCCGGCGCAAACGCATCAAAGGCAGTGTCATAGGCCGGATGTACGGCAACGAGCTGCCCCTGAATATGGGTCGAGAGTTCGGTGATCTCGACGCCCCACTCGCGGCACTTGCCTTTCAGCTCATCGCAATAGTCCTTGCTCTCCGCAGCCAGTTTCAAATCCATACAGACCGGATTGTCGGTTGGGACCTGGACCCCCTTATAGCCGGCATCGGCCATCCACCGGCAGGCATTCCCCATTGTGTCAAACGGCGCGTCGCCCATGAATTGGGCCAGGAAAATGGCTGGGCCTTGCATGGTCTTCATGCGCTGATCTCCGTCCAGGCTGAGTGTGAATTGCTGCTCTCGACGAGCGCTTCGATAAAGGCCATGCCGCGTACAGCCGCATCGACACCCGTCGTGACATCGCGGCCGTCTTTCAGCGCTTTGGCAAAATCCAGATACACATTGGCGAACGCCTCGATATAGCCTTCCGGGTGTCCGGGCGGTGTGCGGAACCCTCCGCTGGCGGACTCCGGCAAATAGCCTTGCGCGGCGCGCAGCGTTTCCGTCGGTCGATCAACATAGGTTCGGACGAGAGAGTTCGGATCTTCCTGATGCCATTCCAGGCCGCCCGTCTCGCCATAGACGCGGATCGACAGCGAGTTCTCGCACCCGACGCAGACCTGGCTAGCACTCAGCACGCCTTTGACGCCGTCTTCCATGCGGAATAGCGCAGAGCCGTCATCGTCCAGTCGGCGCCCATCGACAAAGATGGAAAGATCCGCCGCCACATGCGTCATGATCTTGCCGGTGACAAACTCTGCCAGATTGTGCGCGTGGGTCCCGATATCGCCCATACAACCGGAAATCCCTGAGCGTGCTGGGTCAGTGCGCCAATCGGCTTGTTTATTGTCGACCTCTCCAGCGAGCCAGCCCTGGATATATTCGACAAACACTTTGCGGACTTTGCCGATCCCGCCCGCGGCGATGATGGATCTGGCAACGCCAACCAGTGGATAGCCAAGATAGGTGTGCGTCAGTCCGTACGCCTTGCCGGTCGCTTTCACGATATCGCGCAAGGCAACGGCTTCGGCCAAGTCAAGCGTCGCGGGTTTGTCAGACAGGACATGAAAGCCGGCTTCCAAGGCTGCTTTCGCCACCGGGAAGTGAACATGGTTGGGCGTCACAATGGCAACGAAGTTCATTCGCTCACCTTCCGGCAGCGCGGCTTCCGCCTGCATCATTTCCGCATAGTCTGCGTAGCATCGCGCCGGATCCAGGCCGAGCTGATGGCCCGTCGCCTTACAGTTTTCAGGATCTCGAGAGAACGCGCCTGCCACCAGATCAATCTGGCCATCGAGGCGGGCCGCAAGTCTGTGCACATCGCCGATAAACGCGCCCTGGCCGCCCCCGACCATGCCCATACGGAGCCTTGGTTCCGTCACGCTTGAGCCTCCCAACTCATATTTTGTAATTATTTATGATAGCGCTATCATTATGTCTTTGAGGGCGCAAGACACGTTTCAAAATTTAACCGACGGGCGGAAATGGCAGCGTTGTCAAAATTTCTGGACAGAGCTTTTCTTGACCGCTAGGCCTGTCCACCAAACAGGCAGCAAAGACCAAACATGGCAGCGCTGCCGAACGTCCGGGGAGGAATTGGACAGCATGGCTCATTGGCTTTCGAGACTCGCTTTTTCTAGCTTGTTTATCGGCGTTTCCGCTTGCGTGGCACCTTCGCCTGAGGCGTCCGAACCCGACGCATCCACAGAGGAAGCAAGCGCTGAGGCGCCGACCCAATCGATCATTGGCTCGGTCGATTTCAGGTCCCCTGCTCTGCAAGAGATTGTTGCACCGGGTGCACAAATTGAAGTCCTCGCAGAGGGCTTCACATGGCCAGAAGGTCCGGTCTGGGTGGAAGACGAGCAAGCCGTCTATTTCAATGACGTCCCGGAAAACAAAATGTATCGCTGGAGCGCAGAGACTGGCGGCGAACTGTTCCTCACGCCCTCTGGCGGCGCCACGCCTGAAACGGCGCCGACCATGCGAGAGCCAGGCGCCAATGGCATCATCGAATGGATCGGCGCCCCGGGCAAACTGCTGCTCGCCGATCATGGGGCGCGCGGCCTGTCCGTCCTCGATCCAGAGACCCGGACCCGCGATACGTTTGTGTCCTCGTTCGACGGCCAGTCCTTGAACAGCCCGAATGACATTGTCGCCCGCAGCGACGGGGCGCTGTTTTTCACCGATCCGCCTTATGGCCTGCGCGGCCTGAATGATGCGGCGGAGAAGGAACTCGCACATAATGGCGTCTATCTTTATCAGGACGATGCCCCGCTCAAGCTGGTGATTGACGATTTAAGCTTTCCGAACGGCATCGGCCTGTCGCCCGCTGAAAGCACGCTCTATGTCGCTGTTTCAGACCCGAACAATGCCGTGATCATGGCCTATGACCTGGACGCTGACGGCAATGCCAGCAATAGCCGGGTCTTCTTCGATGCTGGCCCGGAATTGAGAGAAGGGGGCGGCCTCCCAGATGGCATGGTTATCGCCGATAATGGCACCATCTTCGCCACGGGTCCGGAAGGCGTCTATGTCCTGGCTCCCGAGACTGGCGAAGTGCTGGGCGTCATATCTACGGGCATGCCGACCTCGAACTGCACACTGAATGATGATGAGACCTATCTCTACATGACCTCGTCCTCGGTCATGGCCCGCATCCCGGTTCAGTTGAACTAACGCCATGTCTCCGACCGACCCAATCTACATCGTCTTGACGCTGATCGCTGCTGTTGGCGGCCTGTTATTACTCGTCATCCGCGCCAAAGTGCCGGCTTTCTTCGCGCTCATTCTGGTATCGCTCGCTGCCGGTCTGGCCCTTGGCCTGTCACCGGTCGCGGTGCTCGACTCCGTCCAGAACGGGATGGCAGGTGTGCTGGGCTTTATTGCCGTCGTGGTCGGTCTTGGGGCAATTCTTGGCGCCATTCTGGAACATTCCGGCGGGGTTCAATCCCTGTCCGACCGCCTCTCGACGGGTTCGGTCAAAAATGTGCCAATCAAGATGAGCTTTCTCGGTCTGCTGGTCGCCATTCCCGTCTTCTTCGATGTCGCTCTGGTCATTTTGATGCCAATGATCCGGCGGCTGGCACAGACGATCCGGCGCAACGCGCTTTATGTTGCCGCACCCCTTCTGGCCGGCCTGGCAGCCGCGCACGCTTTTGTCCCGCCCACGCCTGGACCCATCGCGGTCGCCGCCCTGCTGGATGCCGATCTTGGCCTGGTCATCCTGGCCGGCATTGTCGCGGCCATTCCTGCGATCCTTGTTGGCGGTGTCTGGTTCGCTCGACGCCAATATAATGAGCCTCTGCCAGAGACCGAAGTGCCGTCCGAAACACCGAGCGTCAGTGTCGGCTCCGGGCTCAATTTCTACGCCGCTCTGGCAGCGCTCGCCTTCCCGATTGTGCTGGTTGCCAGTGGCACAGTGGTGAAGATGACCATGGGCGATGCAGCACCGGCCACCCTGCTCTTCATCTCCCACCCGTTCGTTGCACTGCTCCTAACAGTTGGTCTCTACTACATGTTCGCTGCCACGGTTTTGGACATGTCGGCCGCGCACCTGAATACCGCTTCAATGAAATCGCTCGAACCGGCTGGCGCCGTCGTGCTGGTCACGGGTGCTGGCGGGGCCTTCAAACAAGTGCTGATCGACTCGCAAGCGGGCGCCCGGATCGCGGAACTGGCCGCCTCTGCAAATGTCTCGGTTCTTGTGTTCGCCTTCATGATCGCGGCCCTGGTTCGCGTCGTACAGGGATCTGCCACGGTCGCCATGATCACGGCCGCCGGATTCACCGCGCCTCTACTGGAAGTCGCCGGCCTGTCCGATTTCGACCGGGCCCTCACCGTGATTTCGATCGCCGCCGGGGCGACCGTCCTGTCACACGTCAATGATTCCGGCTTTTGGCTGGTCAGCAAATATCTGAATCTGTCCGTCAATGAGACCCTTAAATCATGGACGATCGTCTCGACTCTGGTGGGCGGAATCGGGTTTTTGTCAGCGCTGGGTCTATCTTTCATACTTTAGCATTCGTTCACGATCCGCATTTCGACGGGTCTAGACCCCAAAATAGCCGCAACTTGGACCGAGCTTTGCACGGTTTGTTACCCTACGTGCTGAATAAGACCCGGAATGACTCGTCTGCTGCCCCTCTGCGCCATTGCGACATGCGCCATCATCCAGCCTGCCTGGGCGG
>JBCCZH010000020.1:0-18270 GCA_039188075.1 Pseudomonadota bacterium | reverse complement strand
CGTTAGGCCCTGGCCACCTGGACCAGGCGCCGCCAGTGCGTCCTTCTGATCTTATCATTCTTTTCGTAGCCTGACCCGTGGGAGCCAGGATTTAGGATACGAGCCCGACACGCTACCGGTCATGGGGTACAGCTCCCCAAAGCCAGCGACGCGGCCATCGCTCCCCCCTCCTGTCTGGCCGTTCCGGACAAGCCTTTCGCCAAGGGAGGATGGGACGGAGTATAGGTCAGGTTGGAGGGGGTGGGGATTGAGGAGTGTGGTTCCTGTGTCGTGCGTCGCTGAATTGGCGCTCAGAAGCTAAGCGACTTAAGGCGCCCTAAGTGGGACGCCGAGAGTTTCGGATTCGGCGCAACTGGCGACAATAAAAGTAATTCGATTGTTTTAAGGGTGTCGCTTTGCAGTGACGTAAGCGATGGTTGTACAAACGAGGCCAATCAACCAAAGGCCGGGCCCAATCGCCGCGGCAGGGAATCCAGTTCCGCCTTGCCAAACTGGAAACAAAATGAATCCGATATCTTCCGCCGAGATGATAAACGCGGCTACCCAATAAGCTACAGCGCTATTCTTCCAGTTGAACCATGACAGAATGAGACCGAAGACACCTAAATAGAGCAAGGTCCAATGCCCTTGCGCTAATCGTCCCGTCGCTTCAGCTAGCGTCCCATCTGCGGCACGGTCCGCCAGACGCGTGACCCCTAAAACACTGTGGAGGACAGACCATAAGGCGTAAGCGATGGCGCCAACTCGTGCGTAAATCATAGAACGTCCTTTAGTTTATCCCGCTAACATATATCGAATGAATAGGAGCGCGTCTCGCACATCGAAGATCATCGATCCAAAATAGAAGATCAGAGATAGCGTGGCCCAAATCGCGTAAGCGGATGGGTATTGAATTTCACTTCGACACCGCAACAACATGATCGCTCCAGGTGTCCAGAAGATGATATGAAACAAAGAGACTTGCCCCGCCAGAATGATCTGACCCGTCGCCGCCATCAGGATGACCACGCCGTGGCTGATTACGAAACCGGCAAACACCCACCGCGCGGCGAGGTGATTTTTGACAAATCCAATTGCAGCGAGATTGGTGAGCATCATGCCGCCCAGCCAGACTTTGATATGGATAGGCAACGCGATTCGCGCAGCGTTGTTCCACTCATCTGTGGCTGAAAGTGCATATGCTTCTGACGCCAATCCATGTGTCGCGCCGACGAGAACCAAAGCGTTCAGTATAGACACGCGAGTCGGCACTATTGAGCTCCGGTCTCTGCCGCATACAATTCCGGGAGGAACTCGGCGAGAATGCTCATCTCTTCTGTGCAATGGTTCATCAGATCGATTGCGGCGGAGTCGCTGACGCCCAGTTTGCGAGCGAGATAAGTATTCGCGACGAGCCCCTCGATCGAGGCGATCTGATCATTGCCTTCACGCTTGGCGACCATGCCGAGCCAGAAGCGGCTGCGCATTTCGGCACCGTCCTCAGTCGCGCGGATAATGTGGCACATTTGACCGCCATTTATTGGCTGTTCGAGCAGGCCGGCTTTGGCGCAAATAGCAACGTCGCTCTCGCGAAGTTGAACGTCGCTGAGAATGTCTTCTGGCGGAACGAATTGGATGCGAAGCTTCTCCATGTCCTTACCAATAAATTCGTGAACCAGATGGCTGGCGCCGACATATTCACCTGGCACTTTGTTTTCCCAGTCCATCCAGATGTGCGCGCCCGGATACCAGCGTTGATAGTGTTCGGATGTCTGCATGTAATCAGCAAACCACCAACGCACCATTTCTGGCGTGACGCCCGGCATTGGTGTTAAGGCTGAAACTTCGTAGATGCCGTTGGGAAGCCGCTTCACTTCCGTTTTGAACCCCGGCTCGCGCTCCGCAAAACCAGCAGATGGCCCGCCTCCGAATGGTGGGACTCCGAACACCGCAATTGCGATGAAGACGACTAGTGCGCTCAGTGCGAGCGTTCGTTTCATTCATCGTTCTCCCGTTTGACTGCATTTATTCTTTGGTCATGGAATAAGTCAATCTTTATTCTTTGTCTGTAGAAAATATTGTCTGTCAGGCTGCTTTCCTTCATGAAATTTAGTCAGCGAGCGCCCAGGTGGGCCAATTTCAAACAGTCAAATGGACAGATATGAACAGCAATCCATCCGACGAAGCCGCAAACGCTGGAGATCGTAAGCCTGGACGTCCGCGGGGAGCAGACCGACCCAACTTGAGAGCGGCGCTCTTGAGCGCGGCCATTGATCTCTTTGCCGAGCGGGGATTCGATGGAGTATCCTTGAGCCAAATTTCGTCGAAAATCGATTCAGACGTCGGTCTGACGCGTTACTATTTCGGCTCGAAAGCATCGCTGTGGACTGCTGCAATGAAACATCTCGCAGAAAACTTCGTGCAGGATTTAAGCGCGGCGAATAAATTCGAAGATGGCTCGAAAACTGAAGCCTTGAAATCGCTTATCAGAGCCTTTGTAATCGCGTCAGCGCAATGGCCTCAAGTCAGCCGCGTCATCGTGTTTGATGGCGATAAATCAGATGCACGCGGCGAGTTCATCAAGAACCAATTCATCGCGCCATTCTTCCATTTATTATCTGATTTGATCGAGGGCGCAAAATCAGAAGGTACAATTCCGGACGTTTCAACGCGGACAATCTTCTTCATGATTACACATGGTGGATCGTTCCCAATGGCGCTCCCGGCGCTAACAAACGCTTTTCCGGGAGGTGACATCGAATCCAAGTCAGGATTGTCTGCACATGCGGAAGCGATCGTCGATCTCATCTTCACTTAGCAAATGCGCGAGCGTCTTAAACTCGCCCCACATCGGTCTCTGAGCGAATGTCGCAAAGCGCCCTAAACCGGACGCTGGGAGGTTGCCGACCGCGCGGTTATTCTGCAGGCACTTTCGTTTTTGCAGAGCTTCTGACAGGCTCCGGTCTCAAACTGATGCCAATGAGTAATATAAGAAAAAGCAGAGTGAGCGTTATCGGCATGAGCGCGGAGGATCCGAGCAAATCTATGTGCTTAGCGACGTGTATGAGTATTGCTATGGACACAAACAGACATGTCGCCGTTTTTAGTCCCCGTAAAACCCGATCGGGCCGTGCGAATGCGGTCGCTCCGATACACAAACCTGCGAGCCCGAGCCAGAAAATTAGAATCAAACTCACACCATCGAAGCCTAATCCGACGGCGCCCAATAACGTCACAGCCAGCATTGTGGGCGTCCCCCAAACGACTGCTTCCCATCCGGCTTCAAGTCGCGGGGCGGGTCGCCCTTTTTCGCGTCGGCGGGTGAAATAAATTCTCAAACCGCTCGCAATTATAACTGAGAGCGACAGACCGAAAATTAGATAAGCAAGCTTGACCGGCAGCCCGCCCCAATTGCCGAAGTGAACGTTGTAAACCGATCCGATAATCTGCTGACCGATTGTGCCATCCGCGATGCCGACATTACCCTGGTAAGCGCCTGACGCATCGAAATTGTAATACTCTCCGAAAATCAAGCGATCGCTGTGTTCGGCGATGATGGTAGAGTGTTGTCCTGCTGTCGCAGGATCATGCAGGATGAAATAGGTTGGCAACAGGTCGGGATAATTGTCCTGCATGTAAGCAATCGGTCCTGCTATTTCGGCGATGGCAGCATCGCCTTCAATCGCGGGAGGTTCGCTGCCAAAAACGGGGCTGAACACGGCGAAGAAATCACCTGAGAAAGATACGGACGCAATCGAAATGGCAAGAATACTTGCGAGGCCAAGGAAAGCGCCCGTCAGCGCGTTTGAGATGTGAAACGGTGCGGTCCAAACACTCAGGCGATTGTGTAAGTCGGTCAGCGGAACCCGACCGGCGCCACGCCGAAATGTGAAGGCGTCTCTAAATATGCGCGGGTGCGCCATGAACCCGGAAATCGACATGGCAATGAGGAAAACACCTAATGCCCCGACCACTGTTAGCCCGAGGATTTGGGGCAGGTGCAGGTAATAGTGCAGATCGAGCAAGAATTGCGTCCAGGGAAAGTCTTCGCGGGGACCGACTGTGCCATCCGAGTTGGCGAAAAAAGCTTGTGTGTCGGTGGTAATGACTGTTCTAGGCAGATCCGGCTGGGGAAAATTTATATAGAGGTGGGTCGTTGGCGTCGCCTCGGACTCAAACACGGACGTTGCCGCTTGAGCGGCTGCGTCAGGTGAGATCGAACTCATTTCCGGGGCGGCCGGTTGCTCCCATCGCTGAAACTCATGATTAAAAACAGAGAGCGTGCCGGTAACCGCAAGAATATAGATTAAGCCGCCCAAGGCGAGCGCAATGACGCTATGGGCTTCGAGCGACTTTTGAACGCGCTCAGAGGATGATTTCGGCCAGATCGAGTTTTTCACACATACCTCCTCAAGCGACCGAAATCAGATACGCCAAAGGCAAAACACCCAATCCGATCACGCCGAGCGATTTTCTCAATAATCGAGGTTCAAAGCCAGCAAAAACAGACAAGCCGCTCCACAGAAGCGTAAAGGCAAATGAGACAATCGTTAGATTGATCGAATGGTCCAGTCCGAGATCTTTAAACACGGCGAACATGGCCGTGCTTATGGCAAGTGCAGCAAGACCTGAAATGGGACCGATCAAAAAACCGACCCAGACCTTTCGCAGTAATTTAAGTCCGGTGATCTTCTCGGTCTCGGCCACGCGTCCTCGACTTTGCTTTGCTTCCCGGCGTTCGGAGCTGAGCGCTTCACGGCCCAATAAGGCCAGGACAAGCAAGACCACCGCGATAAGACCCAAAGCGACCCCTTTATCCGCGCCACTGGTTGTGCCCCACAGGGTTATCGACGCGAAAACGAGCCCCCAACCGCCCCAGATTCGGAGCGGATGGGATGACCTAAACCGCCAAGCGGCTTGCAGCAAATAAATGCCACAAGCCGCCGCGAGAAGCGCCAGTCCCCTTATTAGCGCTTCCCATGTCACGCGCTAAAACCGATACGCGGCACGGGCGGTGATGGTGCGACCCTCGCCCGGGAAACAATCGCCGCGGGACAGGCAGGTGGCGTAAAAGTCTTCATCGGTCAGGTTTCGCACATTCAAAGTCAGATCAACACTGTCAAATGCATATCCGACCAAGCCATCAAACAACGTATAGCTATCTGTTACGACGCGGTTTGGTGTTGGCGCAAAGCCATTGGCGGCGAGGAATGCAACGCCATTGTCTTCACTCTCGCCCGCATAGCGCGCACCGGCGCCGAAGCGGAAGCCTGCAAGTTGCCCTGCAGATGGCTCCCATGTGGCCCAAATGGAGCCAGCATTTTCTGGAAGGCTAGACCTCACCGTCGCGTTCCCTGCCGCGTCGACATCGCTCGCATCAAGATTCCGGAAATCGAAATCAACTTCGAAATCTCCAAAATTGACCACAGCTTCGATTTCGAAGCCCTCGGTCTCGATACTCAGTCCAGGCTGAGTCTGGCCGCCGGCGACAAATTCGACAAGATTGTCTTCTTCGAGATCGAAATATGCCACCGTGACATAGCTTCTGCTGCCGGGCGGTTGATATTTAAGGCCAACTTCGAGTTGCTCGCCTTTGCGTGGTTTCAATGCCGTGTTGGTGACAATATCGGTTCCAACCGTCGCCCGGAAAGACTCCGCATAGCTGATATAAGGGTTCAAACCGAAACCGGTCTTATAGAGCGCACCAAAGGTAATGGGTGTTTCCTCATCTTCTTGGTCGCTTGTGGCGTCTTCAGATTCAACAGATGAGAACCGGATACCCGCGTTTACAATCAAATTTCCGATACTCATTTGATCAGTCAGATAGAAATCCGTAGCAACCGTTTCGGTTTCTGACCGCCCGCGGACCGCGTCAAAGAGAGCTGCATCCGGAATTTCAGACCCGTCATACACCGGATTGAAGATATTGAATGTGGTTGGTTGGGCATAAAGGAAGGCTGAATCAACAAAGGTCTCAACATCCTGGTAGTTTATCCCGCCCAAGACCTCGTGACCGATCGGACCAGTCTCAAATTTCGCTCTCAAACGCGCATCGAAGGCGAACTGATCGGATCCGGCTGGGGCACTGGACCAGCTCCGGCCAAACGCTGTTCCATCCGGAAAAATTCGCGGATTGCCATCGCCCAGGAAAGAAATCCAGGTTTGGTCATACTCAGCTTCATTGTCGCGATAACGTGCCGTCCCCTCAAAATTCAGAAAATCGTTGATCTGATAGGTTCCGAAAACGCTGAGTGTGGTGGATTGCGTGTCATATTTGTTGAAGTTCGGATCGCCGACGTAAACTGAGTTGTCGACCTGCTGCCCCGTCGATCCGGCGCAGACATTGGCTTCTGAAATCGTGACATCCGAGGTCCCACAAGCGGTCGCTGCAAGTGGCAGGAATTGCGCGGATGTATCGCTTTCCCGATCGGTGAAGTTCAGCAATGCGGTGACACTTGCGCGCTCATTTTGATAAGTAATTGAAGGCGCGATCACCAGGGCATTATCATCGACGAAGTCGACCTGCGTGCCACTGTCTCTTACCAGACCCACCAAACGCGCTGTCCAGGCTCCATTGCCTGACAGGTCAAATCCAAAATCCACGCCCGCTTGATAGCGATCGTGAGATCCAGCGGTGAGAACCACTTCGTTTTCAAGATTGTCAGGGCCTGCAACTTTTGAAATTGTACTCAAGATCCCGCCGGGCGCCGCCTGGCCATAAAGAACCGATGCGGGTCCCTTAAGCACCTCGACTTGCTCTAATGTATAAATGTCCGCGCGGGCATTATTGTAGAACCCAAACAGAACTTGCAGATTGTCCTGATACTCTGGGGCATCCAGACCGCGAATGCTGGTAAAGTCGCCGCGGGTGGCAAATCCGAATGCTTCACCCGTGACGCCCGCGGTGTAGCTCAGTGTGTTGCTGAGTGACAGTGCGCCTTTCTCTAAGAACTCTTCTTCAGAGATGATCGTTAAAGAGCGCGGTGTTTCCAAAACCGGAATTTCTGATTTTGTCGCACCAAATGTTGTGGTCTGGCCGACGACTTGAACTGTTTCCAGTCGTTCCTCGTCTGAATCTAAGCCATTTTCTTGAGCAAAACTATGCCCAGATACGAGCAGCGCAGCCGCTGCGCAGCTAGTGATGAATCGCATAACAAACCCTCTCTACTTGCGAATGACTCGCAGGTAGAGAGTCGAGGGCTGCCTGTAAATGCGATCTATTCTCATTCGCAAGAATAACTCCAAGGTATGGTATTCGAGCCACACCAGCGGTCTCAGAATTGTGAAATTGCGCTGAAATAATGCAGACCAGAGCAAAAATTTGAGTGTCCTAAACTCGCCCCAGACAAGCCCCAGGCATGTTGTCCGCCTTTGACCCGAAAAAGTGGGCCCAGTCCCGCCAATCGCAAAAAAAAGCCCCGCCATTTCGGCGAGGCTTTTCCGGTCAATTAGAACGCAGATCAGGTATTTTCCTTGATCCATTCCGTGATTTTCTGTTTCGACATCGCGCCGGGATGTGTCGCAGTGACTTTGCCTTCCTTGAAAATCATCAGGGTGGGCAAGCCGCGAATGCCATATTTCGACGCGGCCATCGGATTGTCGTCGACATTGATCTTGGCGACTTTGATGTCGCCGCTCATCTCGTCTGCCACGGCATCCAGATGCGGGGCCATGGCTTTACATGGGCCACACCATTCGGCCCAGAAATCGACAACGACGGGCGTATCGCTCGCGACGGCGTCATCAAACGTGTCATCGGTAATATGCTCAGCAGCCATAATGACCTCCTCTAATCTTGTTGACGCAGCATAAGATAGGGACTCTTGGCGCGCGTCAAACCCTGCTTTCAACACGGTTTAGTGATTCTGACATCTCATCGCCGCTGAGTTCGATCAAACGCGGTCCGTCCGTGTAAAGCAAGGCGCACCGGACCGGTCGATCCGGATACAGCGATTGCAGCACGGCGCGATAGGCCGCCATTTGCACCCAATAGGCGTTTTCGACATTTTCAGCGCTGTCCGGGGCCGGGCGATCAGTCTTGTAATCAATGATCAGAACCTGATCCGGCTGGATGATCAGGCGGTCGACCCGGCCATTGACCAATTGGCCGCCCGGCAAGGTCCCGACAATGGCCGCTTCGCTCCGCCCGCCCGGTGCGAAGACGTGGCGGAAATCCGGATGATCCAGCGTGCGCAGGGTGACCGCCTGCATCTCCGCTCGCTCGGCTTCGGTCAGATTGGGCGCCCGCGACAGGAAACGCTGCGCCATGCTGTCTCGTTCGGCCGCCGGCACATCGGGCAAAGTCTGTAACAGGCCGTGGATCAGCCGCCCGCGCCGCAGGGCCGCGCTGCGGTCTGGACCAAACGGCGCGATCACGGCGGACCGATCTTCGGTCAGGCGCGAAGGGGCCGCAAGGCGCATAGGCGGGACTGGTAATTGGGCCGGTTGCACGAGCCAATCCGGCATGGCGCCGGGGGTTTTGAGTGGGTCTGCCTGGCGCGTAGCGGTTTCAGGCGCGGCGCCAAACTCGAGGATCACTTCCGGCGTGTCCTCTGTCATGTCTTCATTGCGCAAGGCCCGCATGGCGAGCAGGCACCAGCGATACCAGGAAGATTTGGCATAACCGCTCGTCCGGTTGCCTATTCCGGCCCCGGCAATGATGAGGCGGTCAGAGGCGCGAGTCAGCGCGACATAGAGCAGGCGACGCGACTCCCGCTCTGCGGCGGCATTGGCGGCGTTGCGCAATTCTGTCGTGATGGCGGCGTCCGTTCGCGCGGATGGACTGAAGAGCGGTGTGCCGTCCGGCGTGAAGAAGAGCGCGTCGCTGACCGGTTTTGTTGCGCCGGTCGTGTCTGGCAGGATCACCACCGGCGCCTGAAGGCCCTTGGCGCCATGCACGGTCATCACCCGCACGGCATCTTCCGGTTCGCCGAGTTCGCGTTTCAGCACCGTGTCCTGGCCTTCGACGGTGGCGAGATAGGCCTGCAGGCTTTTGGCTTCGCTCATATCATGACTGAGGGCGCCGGAAACCAGCGCCTGGACCGGATCCCGAATCGGCTCACCGAGGCGCTGGATCAAGCGATCCCAGCCGCTGACCCCGGTTCTATCGCGCTGTGTCAGCGCTTTGGTGAGAAATTCGAAAGCCGGTTGGTCGGCGTCGGCAATCAGGTCCTGGCAAAACGTCTTCGCGGCTTGAAACACCGCGTCCTCAGAGTCCTGCAAGCGTTGCCAGAGCGTGACGTCTTCCGGTCGGTCATGCGCGAGCTTGAACAGGTGTTGGTCGTCATCGACGAGGCCGCAAAACGGACCACGCAGGATTTCCGCCAGAATGAGATCATCCCCGGGCTGCAGGGCGAACCGAATGAGGTTCAGGCAATCCTGGACGCCGAGATTGTCGAGCAGGCGGAGGCGATCTGCTCCGGCCACGGGGACGCCTTCCTGTTTCAGGCTGGCAATCAGAGATTCGAACAATTCATTACGGCTGCGGACCAGGATCAGAATATCTTCCGGACGCACAGGGGACCGCACCCAACCGTCTTTTCCTTCCCGCCAGATCGTCTCGCCCCGGTCCATCATACGCTTCACGGCGCGCGCAATATTGCGCGCCAGTCGCCGCCGCGGGGCATCTGCCGGAACATGATCGGTGGGCGCGAACCAGGCTGATTCCTCGCCATCTGTTCCCGTGGGCAGCTCCAGCGGCCAAAGCTCGACGCGTCCGGCCTGATTGGCACGTCGCGGCGCATGGGGGCGCAAATCCGCATCTGCGGGCGGCAAGGGGTCGGTGGCGGCATCAGCCAGAGGGACGCGGGCGCGCACTTCATCCACAAAGCGCAGGACTTCCGGAGTCGACCGGAAGGACATGGCCATTTCAGGCAGATTGACCTTGCGGTCCTCAGCCGCGGCGACGACTTCCTCGCGCAGCAGGAAGGCGTTTCGCTCCGCTTCAAATTCCTGCTGATCGGCGCCCTGGAAAGAATAGATCGACTGTTTGGAATCCCCGACGACAAATTGGGTGCGCGGCTCGGCGGCGCGGTCGCGGCCAAGGCCTGACTGAAACTCCTCGACCAGCGCATTGATCAGCGCCCATTGGCCGGGGCTGGTATCCTGTGCCTCGTCGAGCAGCAAATGCGTCAGACCGCCATCCAGCTTGTACAATACCCAGGCGGCGGCGCTCGACTGAGTCAGCAAAGCGCGGGTACGACCGATCAAATCATCGAAATCCAGCGCGCCGCGCAACCGCTTTTCCTCGGCATAGGTATCCACGACGGGCAGGCCGATCTGCATCAGGGCGATGCTGCGCTCTGCCAGCGCTGCGGCATTCAGGCTCGCCTGAACAGCTTTCATCCGGGTGATCTCTCGTCCTTCGGGGTCGCCTTTTTTGAGGTTGCGGGAAAACAAGTCTGCCACCATAGGACCCGCTTTTGCCGTATACGGATTACTTCCGGATGGAAAATCACGTTTCGACCCGGCTATGGCCGTCATGTAGAGGTGATATCGCGCGGTGGCATCTTGTTCTGACAAGATATCAATCAGTGTACTGAGTAACTTTGAATCCGCCTTTCCTGGCTTGCCCATTTGCTGTAGCGCATCGATTGCCATCCGGAGATCTTGCTCCGGAAGAGCTTGGACCATTGCCGCTTCGACTATTTCCTCCGTCGACTGAGGACCTGCCTGACAGGCATGGCGGATGCGATCGGTGAGTTCCTTTTCGGTACTTATAAGGCGCTGAAAGGTTTGCAGCGTCTGTCTCTGATATTTGAGGGCATCCAATGCCGCTGTAATGCCCATGCCGCCCGTCGCTTCGGCCAGAATGGCCATGGCCTCCGGTTTACTTGCAGCTGATCGCTCGAGTTGAGCGGCGAGTACGGCGCGCCAGAGCGTGTTCGCTTCGTCTTCCTCAATCGCGGTGAATCCTGGTGATACGCCCGCTTCGAGCGGGAACCGGCGCAGGATTCGGGCGCAGAATGCGTGAATGGTCTCAATGCGCAATCCGCCTGGCGTTTCCAGCGCGCGGGCGAATAAGCGACGCGCCTCGCGAAAATCTTCCTCGCGATAGGCGCCAGGATCGCGGCCCTCAAGTTGCGCCAGGGAGGCGCGGAGACTTTCATCGCTGGCCACCGCCCAATCGCCAAGGCGGGCATAGAGCCGCGACAGCATCTCATTGGCCGCCGCCTTGGTATAGGTGATGCAGAGAATTGAATCCGGCAGGGCGCCCGGCCGGCCATCCGGTCGGCGCAGCAAGAGCCGTGCGACGCGGTCGATCAGGACCTTGGTCTTGCCGGACCCCGCATTCGCCTCGACCCAGGCGGATTGGGTTGGGTCGGCGGCTTGCGCCTGCGCCCGTTTGGCCGCTTCGAACGCGTCGGAGGGTGGGGATTGAACGGGCTCAGTCAAAGGTCTGACTCCCGGTCCATTCATCGCGCCGGGCGAGGCGGGTGAAATCGCTTTCATATTGGACCCGTTCCGGGCGCGGCGCACTTAAATAGGGGTGATCCGGATTGGCAAACGCCGTCAACAAGTCGACCAGACCCGCTTCGGCTTCCGCAATCAGGTCAGCCATCGGTTTGGCCTCGAGCTTTGCCCGCGGCGCGGCGGCGCCGAGCTCCTGAACATCAAACTGGGTACCGAACCGCAAATAGGTCAGCGCCTCGACTCGCGCGCGTCCAATGCCTTCATATCCGCCGTCTCGCGCGATCAGTCCCTGCAGCGGCATTTGCGGGCTGAGCCCGGCGCGGACCTGTTTCTCGGTGGGCGGCTTGCCGGTCTTGAAGTCGAGAATGGCGACGCTGCCATCGGTCCGCCGCTCGATCCGATCCGCCGTCCCGGACAGGGTGAAGGGGCGCCCGCCAATGTCGAGTACCAGCGTGCCTCTGATCTCCGTGATCGGAACGCCGTCCAGCGCGTGCGCATTGTCCTGTCGCCAGGTGAGATAGTCTTCACAGACGCTGCGGCGCCGATCGCGCAAGGCGATCAGATCAATATCGAGCTCGCCGCCGGTGCGCAGTTCGTCCTCGAGCAGGGTCAGCAAGGCGTCGGCATCGCCGTCTGGGCTCTCGTGCTCAAACCGTTCCAGCGCCTTGTGAACCGCGGTCCCACGCACACGCACATCAGCGGGCAGGTTGAGCGGATCGAGAGGCCGTAGGCCGAGCACCGACTCGCAATAAATCGCGTAAGGGTCACGGACCAATTGCTCGATCCGCGTCACGGACAGGCGGTCCGGCCGTTTATCGACTGGGGGTCGGGGCTGTGGCTCAGCGGTGAATCCATCCGGCAAAGGCGGCGCCGCTTCGAGATGAGCCAGCCAGTTGAGCGGATTGCGCGCCGGATCCGGGCCCAGCGCCGCCCCGGCATCAGTGCCCAGCGCGCCGCGCGCCAGCGTCTTCAACCGCCACAGCCAGCGTGACGCAATCGCGGGTTTGTCCTCTCGACGCTGACTGTTGAGCAGGATGACATCCGGCGCCGCTGCCAATTGTGCGAAATCATGCGCCGACAGACCAATAAGCTCGTCCATATCCGACAGACCGATATGCTTTCGGAACACGCGCGGCAGAAACGCGTCGGCGGCTGGTTGGGCCGGCCAGACATCTTCGTTCAGGCCCGCCAGAATGATCCGGTCGGCCGTCTGCAACCGCGCTTCGAGCGGTCCCCAAATAACTAGGCGCGGATGGATCGCTCCGGCCGACACGGTCTTTAGCTGCATCTCGCCTTGCAGCAATTCATTCCACAAGCTCGGGACCTGGGCGCCAAGCGGCGCAGTGAGATCCGTCAGATCGCGCAGCAGCGTGGTCAATGCGCTCCCGGCTTCCCCAGCCCAGGGATGCGGGGCATGCGCCACGGCCAGGGCAAGATCCGCGATTTGACGATACCAGTCGCCACCAGACAGAGGGTGTTCCGGGTCCACCACGAAGGCTTCAACAATGGCGGTCAGTTGATCGATCAGGTCGATGATTGCCGCCTTGTCTCGCTCAGATATTTTTCGACGATGCGATGGGTCGTCTTGCGGCGCATGAATGCGCGCGACGAGCGTGTCCCAACTCTGCCAGGCGCGGGGGCCGCGCAGGACGAACCTGTCGAGCAATTCAACGGTTTCTTTTGGAAATTTGCTATTCGCGTGTCGCAACACCGCCATCAAGGCGACGGGATGTGACGGATCGAGCATCCATTCGGCGACCAGCAAGATCAGACTGCCCGGATCGGTCTGGCTGAGGGGCCAGCCGGCCGAGGGGGAAACATCGATCTGCCAGCGTTTCAGCATTGCGCTGACATGCCGGGCGAGGCCGGCATCTGGCGTCACCAGGGCTGCGGTCTGGCCGTCCTGTTCCAGGGTTTCGCGCATCAGGATCGCCGCGAGCAAGGCCTCTTGCGTATCATCAGCGGCATCGAGAACGGTCAGGCCGTCAACCGCGTCTCGGACAAAGGCGGCCGAGTCCGCGCCAGGGCTGATTCTGGCCAGATTGGCGGTCCAGTCTGCCGTGCTTTGTGCCGGCGCGAGCGCCTGATGAATCAGACGACGACGCGCTACGCGCGAGACAGATTCAGTCAGGCCAGGCCAAGCCGTAACCTGATCCGGTGTCAGGCCGAGTTCCTTCAGCGTCCGGGCCAGCGTGAATTGTGGGTGCGAAGGCGTTTCGGCCACCTGTTTCAGCGTCCGGGGTTCCAGATCCGTATCAAGTCCAGGCAGGACGATCAGACCGCTGGGCATCGTCATTGCAGCCTGCATTAACAGGCGGCTGGCGGGGGTCGCGCCGGTTGAGCCGGCAATGATGACGGGCGCCACTGGCGGCGAAGCCTGCCAATGCGCAGCCATGGCGCGGGCCGCTTCCAGGCGACGGACATAAGGGTCCATCTGCATCGTGTTTTGCAAATGCGTCGGCCATTGGCGGGTGATGATGTCGAGGAATTCCAGCGATTGCTGCCAGTGCTTGGCGAGTTGCGCATTTGGCACCAATTGGTCGAGGGCGCCCCAGTCAATCTCGCCGGACAAGGCGGCCTGATCGAGCAATCCGGCGAGTTCCCGGGCCGCCGCGAGACAGGCCACGGCAGGCATGTGCCGGCCCGTATGCTCGAAATAGCGCATCACGAGTTGCGTCAATTCCCCGATCCGTGCGGCCGGCGAAATCACGGGTGGCAAGTCCGCAAGGGCCGCCTCTGCGCTGGGTGGCGGCTCGTCCGTCTCGAGATCGCCTAGCGCACGAATAGTCGGCAGCAGGCAGGCCTTGCCGCCAGCGGCCTGATGCAGCGCAAAGCCGAGGGCGCGTTCCGATCGCCGGTTGGGGACATAGATCAGGGCGTCCGCCAGCGCTTCCGGATGATCCTTCAGGCCCGTTTCCGCAGCCAGGGTCCGGGTCAGTTCAGCGAGAAAATTGGCGCCGGCGGGGATGGAATAGACCTTGGGTCCATCTGGGTCGAAAAGACCGTTCATGCGCCGTGGCACCTGAGCCAGAATTCGGCATCTTTCAAAGCCGCCGGATCGCCAACATGTAGCCAGAACCGATCCAGCTTGTGTCCGAACATCCGGCCCTTGGGCAGGAGCTCATTCCAGATTCGATTGGCCGAAAATGGTTCAATCGGCGCGGAATCATAAAGGCTCGGTTTCAAAATCCGCAGACCAGCATAAGCCCAGGGCGCGGTCGCCGCGTCGCCCCGGCGCGTGAGCTGACCCGCCTCATCGCAAAAGAAATCGCCCGCACCCGGGAAGCCGAGGCAGCGTTTCGTGTCCGCCAGCAGCAAAAGCTCATCCATGCGTTCCAAATCGAAACTTGCTGCCAGTTCCCGGATTGGACCCGGTCCAGCGGGTTCCCAAAAGGCATCCGTATTCACGACCAGGATCGGATCATCGCCCAGCAGGGCGCGCGCCTTGGCCAGGCCACCACCGGTTTCCAGCACTTGCTCGCGCTCATCAGAGATGACGATTTGCAAATCCTGGCGGTCCTGCAAATGGGTTTCGACCAGATCCGCGCACCAATGGACATTGACGACCACTTGTTTGACCCCCGCCAGGACCAGATTGTCGAGTAGGCGGTCAATCATGCTGCGCCCGGCCACGTCGATTAGCGGCTTGGCGGTGGCGTCGGTCAGCGGCTGCATGCGTGTGCCGAGACCGGCCGCCAGAACCATGGCAGTATGGGGCACTTCAATCATGATCCGGCCTCCAGAATAAATGGCGCTGTGTCGGCAATAAAGCCGCGCATGCCGGCCGCTGCGGGATGGTTGAGGTTGCGGGCCAGCATCACCAATTGCCGCGGCATGAAATCCTTATAGCGCGGTTTGCCATCGCGCTCGATCAGGCGAGCAAACACGCCGGCAATGCGCAACGCATTCAAGGTCCCGATCACGGCGAGCCGTTCCTGAAACGCGGCTTCCTCCTTGCCGGACGCGTCGAGATAAGCCCGGATCGCAGATGAGACCGCTTCGTCTGACACCGTGCGCCGGGCATCCTGAGTCAGCATGGCCATGTCCCAGGCATCCCAGCCGAGCACCGCATCCTGAAAATCGAGCAGGCCAATTCGGCCTTCCGGCAGCCAGAGCAGGTTTTCGGCATGATAGTCCCGCAATGTGAAGTCGCGCGGAAAGGCCATGGCCTGGGCAATCAATTCGTCGCGCGCCTGCCGCCATTGCGCACGGTGGGCGTCCGTCATTTGCGCCCGCGCGTCATGGACGTGGTACCAGTCTGCAAACAGGTCAGCATTGGCGCTGAGGGCGACCGCATCAAATTCCAGGATCGGCCAGCATTCGGCCCCCATAATCAGCGTGTCTGGCTTGGGTTGGCGATGCAGGGCGGCGAGATCCTGTGCGGCTTTCTCGTAGAGCGGCACTTCATCCATGCCTTGCTCAATCAGACGCGCGAACTCACGCTGATGACCAAAATCTTCCAGAATGGCGAGGCCAGCCGCGCTGTCATGCGCGTGCACATGCGGC
Organism: Pseudomonadota bacterium; assembly: GCA_039188075.1. Lineage (GTDB taxonomy): Bacteria > Pseudomonadota > Alphaproteobacteria > Caulobacterales > Hyphomonadaceae > Henriciella. Next base: position 2,373 of record JBCCZH010000020.1, on the reverse strand, counting down.
GGGCGCAGGCCGGCCGTGCGCAAATGATCGGCGATCAGAACGAATGCATCGACGCGGCTGGAAGCGAGGCGCGTGACGGCATTCCAGCCTAATTGGATACGGTCTTCAGGGCTCATATCCGGCGTGCAGGGATCATCTTCAACCGGCGGCGCGTCCATCAGAATGGCGGTGGCGCCATTTGGCCGGGTCAGCCGTGCATAGCGCCGGGTCGAGGCGTCCTGATCGAACCAGTGAATATCGACATTGCCCCACCCTGCCCCGGTCAGGAAGGCCGCGATCTGGTCGGCGCGTGGTGTATCAGAACTCATGCAGACGTGTTTGCCAGTCTTCGCCGCAAGGTTCCAGTCGGGCGACGCGGATATCCCCAATCAATTCCAGGCTGAGATCCAGTCGCCAGGCCGGCAAATGCCCCCCGGCGCGGTCTGGCCATTCGATCAGAGCGAGGCCGATTTGCGTGTCGTCCCAACCCAGTTCGAACACGTCTTGCGGATCCTCCAGCCGATAGAGATCGAAGTGAAAGATCGGGAAATTGGGGCCGTCATACGTCTGAACCAGCGTATAGGTCGGGCTCGGCACTTCGGTTGCCTGCCCCAAAAAGCTGGAAATCAACGCCCGGGCAAAGGTGGTCTTCCCGGCCCCCAACCCGCCCTGAAGGGCGATGACATCCCCTGCCCGCACGATGGGCGCCAGGCGCTCAGCCAGCCGGGTCGTCGCGGCAAGGTCTGGCAGCTCAAAGCGCATCGAGGCTGGCCTCAATGGCGGCCACCAGTTCCGTGGTCGGCTCGCATCCGACGGACAGGCGGACAAAGCCATCCGGCACATCATCGCCCCAGCGGGCGCGGCGTTCCGCGCTGGTATGCACACCGCCAAAACTGGTCGAAGCGAATATGGCCGGGCAGTCATTGATGAACGCCTCGGCTTTGGGTTCATCCGCAAAGGTCAGACCGATCACGAAGCCGACGCCCGGATACTTCACCGCCTCGATCGCCGCATGCGATTCGACCCGATCAAGAATGGCGACGGCATTGGCGCACATCCGCTCGAGCCGCATATCGAGTGTCATCAGGCCGCGATGCAGCAGAAAGGCCGCGAACGGATCCGGAATGCTGCCAGAGACTTTGCGCCATTTGGCGACCTTGGCGAACATCGCCGGATCCCGGGTCGCGACATGTCCGAACAGGCAGTCGGAATGGCCCGCCATCGCCTTGGTGTCGGAACTGACGACAATATCGGCGCCCAGATCGAGCGGCCGCTGCAAGAGCGGGGTCAGGGTGGTGTTGTCGACAACCACTTTTGCGCCGCCGGCCTTCGCAGTTTCGGCAATGGACCGAACGCTGCACAGATCCAGTCCCGGATTGGAGGGCGTTTCGCACCAGACCACGGCATATGGCGACAGATCCGTGGTGGCGAAGGCTTTGGTCGGGATGGCATCAAAGTGGATATCGTGTGCGGCGAGGATCTCTTCCAGCATCACTCGGGTGACATAATACCCGTCGGACGGCACCAGAATGCGGTCGCCAGCCTTGGCGGTGACCATGAGCGCCGCCGTTATCGCCGCCATACCAGACGGAAAGGCGACGACAGAGGCCTCTTCGAGCGCCGCGATGGCGGCTTCGGCGGCTTCGACGGTCGGGTTGATATCCCGGCCATACGTGTAGGGCGTGTTTGGGGTCCCGGCGAGCGCGTATTTGGCGGTCGTCACGATCGGCGGACTGATCGGCTCACCGTTTTCCAGCGAACCTGACCTTGCGTGAAGCATGGCAATAATGCGTTTGGCGTTTTCTTTCTCCATTCCGGGCTTGTGGCACAGAGTTTAAGAGGCGAAAAGAACCGGAAATATTGCCGCAGCGTCGCGGCTTGCAAAAAAGTGACGCATGCGTCATGAAAATGTCAAATCGGGAGGGCAGAGGTCGTGGATCTCTCTAATGCTGAACGAGTGGTGATTATTGGCGGCGGTCAGGCGGCGGCGCAGGCCTGCGCCTCCCTGCGGCAATTCGGATTCGAAGGCGCGATCACACTGATCGGCGATGAAGCCGCCCTGCCCTATCAGCGCCCGCCTCTGTCCAAGGCCTATATGAAGGGCGAGCTTGCAGAAGAGCGGCTCTATTTCAAACCTGCGGCCTGGTATGAAGATCAGAAGATCGACACCGTCCTGTCCGTCCGCGCGACGGGAATCGATCGCAGCGCCCGGACGGTGGCGCTCGAGCATGGCGGATCGGTTGACTATGATGCCTTGATCATCACGACCGGATCGCGCCCACGCGCCTTGCCTGTGGAAGGGGCAGATCTTGATGGCGTCTTTGACCTGCGCGACCTGGCCGATGTTGAGCGTATTCGCCCGCGCATGATGGAAGGGCAGAAGCTGGTCATTGT